>JAMOUE010000343.1 GCA_027068235.1 Deltaproteobacteria bacterium
CCTACCTTAATGGCTTCAATGACATTTGGCGATGAGCCGCTTGTAGAAATACCAATCAGTACGTCTCCTGCCTTGCCAAGTGCCTGAACCTGTTTGGAAAACACTTGCAAGAAGGAGTAATCGTTTGCTACGGCTGTAAGTATGGAGGTATCTGTTGTCAGTGCCACTGCTGCAAGGGGAACCCGCTCCATTTTAAATCTATTAACAAATTCTGCTGCAATATGTTGGCAATCTGCAGCGCTTCCACCATTGCCACAAAGTAAGAGCTTCCCGCCACTGGAAATAGAGGAAACAATGGAATCCACTATAGAGACTATTACTTCCTGCTGCGTGGATACGGTGGCCTCAATGGCTTCAATGACATCTTTTACAGACGATTTCAAAAGTGTTTCCATGATTAAGGTTTATCTGTCTGAAGGCACAAATCCCTTGGCTTCATATCTAGGACTTAGGTGATAAATGCCTGGGAGCTGACGGTACTGTTCATCATAGTCTAGGCCATAACCGACCAAAAAACCCCTTTCTATTTCAAATCCCACATACTCTGCCTCTATGTTGACCTTGCGTCTTTCTTTTTTGTCAATTAGGCAACACAGACTGACAGAGGCTGTGTCGTGAAGTTTTAGCATTTCTTTTAAATACTTAAGTGTATAACCTGTGTCGATGATATCTTCCACAATGAGAACGTGTTTGTCTTTCAATGAGAGTTCCACGTCTTTGGTTATGGTGATTTGGCCAGACGACTCAGTAGATGAACCATAGCTTTGCAATCGGACAAAATCCATCTTCAAGGGAAGGTCTATATGTCGAACAAGGTCTGCCATAAAGATAAAGGCCCCCTTTAGTATCCCGATAACAACCATGTCTTTTCCCTTGTAATCACTGGTGATCTGTTGCCCAAGTTCCTCTACTCTCTCTTTGATTTTTTCTGGAGAAAGGATTAATTTTAGTTCATCTATAGTTTCCAAACTTTCCTCCCGCTGTTTTCTTGACTATAAATGTTTTGTGATTATTATGTAAAGTATTAAAAGGATAGTTTTTATCATATTAGTATTAATTGCTTGAAGATAAAAAATTTCCACTCAGATCCTTAAAAAGTGAGGTGAATCGATTATGCCTATATATGAATTTGTCTGCAATAAATGCAACAAGAATTTTGAAAAATTTGTACTGTCAATAGGTAGCGTATCAGATGTCAAGTGCCCTGCCTGCGGTTCAGAAGATGTAACCAAGCAGTTTTCTACATTTTCTTGCCATTCAAGTTCTGGCTCTTCTCCGCTGGGTGGCGTTTCTGGCTCTTTTGGATCAGGTGGCTGCGGCGGTTCCTCTGGTTTCAGTTGAGCATAACTGCAGACTCCAGGTCTGGAGTCAAGTTACAGCCCGCCCCAAAAGGGCTTGTTTTACTTGGGTAAGTGAAAAAGAGATGACAGGGAGATTGTCATAACGGTTACAAGCGTTCTACTACTGACGAATTATGTAACCTGAAAAAGCACTCTCGGTAATAACCCTGTGTTAGATTTAGTTTTAGGCTGAAAGATGATTTGCTTTTATTTCCCTTTTGTGAAAGACACCTCTAAAGGAGGACCAGATGCTTAAAGTAGAAGATTTGTGGGTAGATGTCCACGGAAAGGAAGTCCTCAAGGGCATAGACCTGCACATAGGCA
>JAMOUE010000344.1 GCA_027068235.1 Deltaproteobacteria bacterium
TGTAACGCCAATTTATAATGAGGTTCCCGGTTGGGACGAGGATGTTACCAACGTCAGGAGCTTTGAGGATCTTCCAGCAAAGGCGCGAGAATATATAAAGACCATAGAAGATATGTCTGGAACCCCGGTAGTAATCGTCTCTGTTGGACCAGACAGGGATCAGACTATCTTGCTAAAAAATCCATTTGAAGGCAGTGTGTCCAACTAAGTGAACCTGCGACATATCCTCTGGCCAGATGTTGACACAGGCCTTTGGAACGACTGGCGCTGGCAGTACAAAAATCGTTTAAAGGGTGCTGAGGGGCTTTTCAAACTCAGTACCCTCCTTCAAAAAGACCTTTCTCATCTAAGTCATGTCATAAAGACATACAGGTGGGCATCCACTCCTTACTACATAAGTCTCATTCAAGACAAAAACCTGCTGCAAGATCCAATTGGACGCCAAATAATCCCTTCACCTCATGAGATCCAAAAACAAAGTTATCCACAGCTTAGTTTAGACCCGTTAAAAGAGCGCCTTTACAGCCCTGTTCCAGGCTTGATCCATAGATACAAAGACCGTGTAGTCCTTCTTGCCTCAGGGATATGTGCAAGCTATTGCAGGCATTGCAACAGAAAGAGGACATGGAAAAAACCAGAACACCTTTCCCTCACTAAACATGCCTTAAACAAGGTAAAAGCCTACCTTGATGCAAATCCAGAAATCAGAGAGGTAATTATCTCTGGTGGAGATCCTTTACTTTTACCATTTAAGAGTATCAAAAGGGTATTAAGTGTTATGCGTTCTATCCCAACCATAGAGGTGATACGAATTGGCACCAGGGTGCCGGTAGTGCTTCCTATGCGTATCACAGACCGACTATGCAGACTTCTTCATAAAAATAGGCCGATATGGATTAATACCCACTTCAATCATCCACGAGAAGTAACGAAAGAGGCTTCAGGGGCCATTGAAAAGATACAGCTTGCCGGCATTCCTGTGTCGAACCAAACGGTCCTTTTAAAAGGCATAAATGATAACCATGACGTCTTGAAGTCACTCTTTTGCAAACTCCAGTCTATTATGGTGCGTCCCTATTATCTGTTTCAGTGCGATCAGGTCTGTGGCACACTGCACTTCTGGGTACCACTTTCCAAGGGCATTGAAATAATGGAAAGCATGTGGGGAGACACTGGAGGGATGTGCATTCCAAACTTTGTGGCAGATCTGCCTGAAGGCTATGGCAAGGCCAGACTTTTACCGTCTCAAATTCTAGATATGGAAGATGGAAAAGAGGCTATCTTTTTTACCTACGACAAAAAAATTGTAAAGATACATCTGTAACTACCTAATATTACCCTGAAATAACAATTTTTGCAGCCATTGCCAGTAGAGCAAAACATCCCTCCTTATCTAAAAGACAATTTTTAAAGGCAGCCTTGTATTACTGAGTTGATACTATTAGATTTAATTTCAAACTGAATTTCTTAGGAGGACTTAATGGGCGACTCCGCTATTTCTACTGCTCAACAGGCACAACAACTCTTCAAAGAGGGCTTTCACTGAAGCCAAGCGGTATTTTCTGCAGTTGCAGAAAAATTTAGCATAGATGCCCCCAACGTAATAAAGGCTCTTTCTCCCTTTGGCGGAGGATTGGGAAGCACTGGAGGTACATGCGGAACCCTGGCCGGTGCATTGGCAGTAATTGGTTTTTTTATGGGAAAAGAGACCCCATCCGGCCGAGACCATAAACTTATGTGGAAACTGTCCCATAAGATGGTACGGGCCTTTCAAGACATCACTTCCCAATATGGTGGAATAAATTGCAAGGACATTGCAAGGGTGGATTGGAAAGATATAAATAAGGTAAAGGCCTTTTATAAAGACCCAAATAGCAGACGCAAAGAATGTTTTAAGGTGATTGGCAGTACAGTTGAGTATTTAGAAAAGATGTTAGATGAATATGAAATCAAAATGGAGGATTAAAAATGGCTACAGAAGAACTTCTTCCTGAAGGAGAAAAAATAAGAAAGGCTGTCAAGTGGTTTGCAGAAATGATTAAGGAACACCCAGAGAAGCCTAGAAAAGAATTGCTTCTCGAAGCAGAAGTAAAGTTTGACCTATCTCCTAAGGAATGCGAGTTTTTGAATAAAAAATTTCTTTAAGAGCGGTCTCTAAACCTTTTTATCAAAGAGAATGCCCACCATTTCATCCAACTTTTCTGCAAGCTTTCTGACTTCTTCAGGTGGGATTTCTCGGATAATATCGCCGCTTTCCTTATCAACTATCTTTATGTAGGTTTGGCCGGTTTCATCATCCTTATTAAACTTCAGCTCTACATTGTTGATTAGGTCAAACTCTTCTTTAAAAACTTGGAGGACGTCGTTTGACAGATCGGTATCATCCTGTTTCTGGACATCACCCTTTCCAACGTTCTCCTTTTGAATAACTCGACTATATTGTCCAACCAAATCGTCTGGTGCCCTTGATGTTTGCTTCCCTGTTGCGCCCTGCCCAGTCATATCAAAGGTAGGATAACCAATTTGTTTTATTCCCATTTCGCTCATCATGACCTTACTCCTTTAAGGCTTTGACTGCCGTAGGCATTGTAGGCCTTTTTACGGCTTTGAATATCTTTCATCTCATCCATGATTTCTTGCTTTTTTCGTTTGGCCAGCCCTGTTACAAGCTGTTCAAGAGAGATTACTGCGGTCAGTACATCGGCCACTTCTTTAGCCTCTTCAACCGAGGGTTTAGACGCATGAATCTCTTCCATAAGCATTTTTCTTCGCTCAAGAAGCCCTGATATAGAAGCAATATCACCATCCAATATATGTCTGGTAATATCTTTCAAAGTCTGTTCTAGGCTTTTACATGCCATCAACATTCGTGACACCTCTTAATAACCTTACAGGGCTGTCTGAACCTGTTTCACAGACTCTGCTTGATTTGCCCTTTCAATAGGCTGATGATTTTTGTGATGTGTGACAACTTGCTGCCATGCCTCAATTATAGGCATAAGGACAGCCTTCACACCTTCTAGTCGTTTTTTATCGTTTTTTAGATTTGCCATTAAAAGCTCTCGTATCATGTAATCATAAAGGGCATTCAACTTTTCAGCGATTTCACCACCATCTTCAAAGTTTAAGGAAGCCTGTAATTCTCCAGCAATGGCAATGGCCCTAGTTATTCGCTCTCCTTTTGAGGCCATATCCCCTCTTTCCATAGCACCAGCTGCGCGTTCGATGTCTGAACACATTGCCTTGAGCAAACGGTCAATAATCTCGACACTAGAAAGGGTTAAAACATCTGTCTGCTGATATTTGAAATATCCTTTTTTGCCGTTTGAATACATTAGTTAATTATCCCCCGTTTGATATCTGGGCGTTCAGGTTCTTAATGGAAGCCAACTGCTGATCAAGCTGGCCTGAGGTCTGCTGAAACTGAGCCAATAAATTTTCAAGACTGTTAAACTGACGCCTCAAGTTTTCTTCTCTCTTTGCAAGTCGATTGTTAATATTTTCAATCTGATCTTCAATTTTATCGATTGATTTTTGAAGACCATCCGTTTTAGCAGAAAGAATACCTGTTGAACTTTTTAGGTAACCATCTAAGAAATTTTCGAGCCGAATTGCAACACCCTCATTGCCAGTCTCATCAGAGGAGAAAAACTTCATAACATCATCAGGATGATCCTCCATTGCCTTTGTGAGTTTTCCAGAATCAAGACTCAAGTGACCACTGTCATCAATCTCTATGCCTAACTTACTAAGACTGTTGACAGATGAATCTACACCATCAACGCTTTGGTATATCATTCTGGAAAGACTGGAGTTTATCCTGCTTACAGTACTATCACCAATGAGGGTACCAGCTTGACCTGTCTCCCCATTGTAAGCAGTCTGTTCCTTCAAAACATCAACAAGCGCATTATACTTCTCTACAAAATCCTCTAATTTTGAAGTCAGTCCATTATAATTTTTGCTTGATGTAACATTTACAGTTTGGGAAGAGTCAGCCGACTTAAGGGTAATAGTCATCCCATCTATAAGGTCGTTAATCTCATTAGTTGGACGTTCAACAGCAATACCATTTACTGACAGCTGTGCATTGGTTGCGGCTTGAGTTTCTGTAAGAGTCTGAGCAGAGGCATCGGTATAAAGAGCCGAAAGGCCGGAAGAATCATTATTATCACCGTCGTCATCCTGCATTGTCAACGAAATAGTATTCGCTGCTCCTGTCTCTTTGGCCTGAAGAGTTAAATAATAATTACCATTGCCATCATTTATTACTCCTGCAGTAACCCCTGCATCGGATTCATTAATAGCTTGAGCAATTCCAGATAATGTATTGTTATCAGTAGAAATCTCTATATCTACGGTCTCTCCATTTCCAACCTGTATGCTAAGTGTACCCGTACCAACAGTCACATCAGATCCGGTAAAGGCTGCACTTCTTACCTGTTGCGCAGAGGCAAGCTGAGATACAGTAATGCTATAGTTGCCAGGCTGTATATTATCATCTGCAGAGACTGATATAATATCTGAGTTGCTACTAGTAGCCCTATATGAAATAAATCCATCTGTGTCTTTTAGAGCCTCAACAGAGGATTTCAGTTCAGACATGGCGCCCTTCACTAAACCTAAGGCGGTAATCTTTGACTGATACGCTGCCTCTTTTTGTTGAAGCTGAACAATCGGTCGCCTTTCCAAATCCATCAACTGAGATATGATGGAATCGGTATCAAGGCCTGACATAAGTCCCGACACACCTATGCCCATATCAATCTCCTAAGAAGGTTTATAATGGGAGGGTAGACTAATACCCTCCCATTATTTTATTTCAGATTTTACTGAAGAAGAGTTAGTGCTGCCTGTGGCAGTGTATTTGCCTGGGCTAGCATTGCAGTACCTGCCTGCTGCAGGATCTGTGCCTTGGTAAGATTTGCAGTCTCTGCAGCAAAGTCTGCATCAACGATTCGAGATTTTGCAGCAGATATGTTTTCAGAAACATTCATCAAGTTAGAAATGGTTGATTCAAAACGGTTTTGAATAGCACCAAGATCAGCCCTAAGGTCATCAATCGCTGCAATAGCGCTATCTATTCTATCTATTGCCAGGTTGGCCCCTTCACGTGATCCAATATCTATACTTCCAACGTCCTTTAGATCTGAGCCATGTGCGTCTGTATCGTCAAAAATAGAAGTATCTGTAGCAGCAGTAACAGTATAAGATTTTGCCGAATCAAAAACAACAGAACCACCAACTGTAGCTGAATTTCCAGCTGAAACTGTCTGTGCAGCACCTACCTCAGAATTAGCGCTAAAAAAGTCATCTCCTGTAGCATGAGAACCTGGTTCCTTAACACCAGTGATGTCAAAGTCATCAGAACCAGCCAAAGAAGTTACTGTGATATCATAGCCTTCACTGTTTTCAAGCAGAATAGCGCTCTTGTCATCGCTAAGACGTGCTGTAATTCCAGTTTTACCTGCAACATCATTAATTGCCTTTGACAATTCAGTCAGATCTGAGGCACTATCAAGATTTGCACTAATAGTGATACCCTCTGTCTCATTCTGTCCGAAGAGAGTCATGGAAATGGTTCCATTCGTCAACTGAACATTGTCAATCTTTGCATAGGTTACTGCCTTTGCAGTAACGCCAGTAGTGTCAGACGCATTGTTAACTGCAGAAGCGATTGTACGTGCAGTAGCATTGTCACTATAACTAACTTCAGCTTCACCAAGAGCACCTCTAACAGTCAAACTACCGGCAGCTACATTGTTATCGGTTCCTGCAGCAGCTTCTGCTATAGATCCAGAAACATACTCGTTTGTAAGCCTATTTGTACCAATGGCAGTAGCCCTCATGTCGCCCATGGTAACATTTATAGACTGGAATGCTTCTGAACCAACATGAAATTTAGCGGTTCCAAAGCTACCATCCAACAACACCTTCCCGTTAAAGGCTGTGGTATTGGCAATCCTGTTCAATTCAGACTGAAGCTGGGCTACCTCTTTCTGGAGACTGGCTCTATCAGAAGCTGTATTGGTATCGTTTGCAGACTGCACAGCCAGCTCTCTCATACGCTGCAGAATATTTGTAGATTCCTGAAGTGCACCTTCTGCTGTCTGCGCAAGCGAGATACCATCATTAGCATTCCTAACAGCCTGATTAAGACCCCTAACCTGAGAATTCATGCGGTCTGAAATAGCAAGACCTGCTGCATCGTCTTTTGCGCTATTAATCCTCAGACCGGACGATAACCTCTGGAGTGAACGAGTAAGTAGCTTGTTCGTGCCTGTAAGATTCCTCTGAGCATTTAATGATGAAACATTGGTATTAACTACAAGTGCCATTTTTTAATCCTCCTTGATTTAATTTATTTTTGGCTTTCCTTGCCCTAAGTTATTTTTGTTATCGACCCATAGTTCTACCAACTTTAAAAATGGCACTTAGTCTAATGCTCATAAATTATTAAAAAATTTAGAATGTTATTACTCTTTTTAACAATACCGAAATTAGGCAACTATCCTCCCATACAAACTAAAACAAA
>JAMOUE010000345.1 GCA_027068235.1 Deltaproteobacteria bacterium
AACAGCAGGATGCAAAGTATGCTCAAGGCTATAGGCCCAAGCCACAGACCAGGGATCAAGGGAACCATTCCCCCAGCCACCCATTTTTTTAAAAGAGCCACCAGGTTGTAGTAGATGGTAAATATGAGAAGCCCCGCTATCATAGCGTTATTTTTGCCACCTCGCGCATGTGTAAACCGAAGGGCCAAGGCTATGCCGCACAGGGAAAGCAACAACGTAGAAAGTGGCATTAGCACCCTCCACTGAAGCTCGGCCTTTTCCTCAAGGCCCTTGGCCTTTATCAATGCCTCTGTAGGAGCAGCCTTTATCTTCTGCTCAGGAAGGACCTGACGCGGCTCAAGAACCATTTTGGAGCGTTTAAAATCCAGGATAAAATCATCATCCTCTATCAAAGAAAACTCATATTCGCGTCCGTTTTCGAGAATGAGAACTGGAGTGCCACCAACACCATTTGGCAATTGCCTTGCCGATTTAGCATAGATCACTTGAATGGCATCTTTCCTCTTGGTTCTTATAAAGACGTTCTGGGCATTGTTTTTCTTTCTGCTCACCTTTTCTGCAAAGATGACGCGCCTGCCCCCCCAGATCTCATAAAAAATCCCACTATTCATGCGCGAAAGATCAAAGCTCGATTTTGCCCTAGCCTTTAGTGCAAAAAAGCTTTGCCAGGCTACGGGCCTAACATAAAGAGACAAGGCAGACACTAAAATCGTTACAGCCACAGACAAAAACAACACCGCCCGCACAAGACGCCACGGACCAATGCCGCACGAAAACATGGCTGTCAGTTCCATCTGCCTTATAAAGCGGCTCACTGCCAATATTACTGACAAATACAGGGTAACTGGCAAAAGAAGCTCCAGGGCTATCACACTCCGATAAAATATAAGCCTTGTGACCACGGATGTAGAAAGCTTTCCGTTCAATGCATGAGACCAGTACCTGGCAGCCATGTAGCAAGAAAATACGAAAATCAGAATAGAACAGATGGCCACCATGGGCCTAACTATCTGGCGAATTATGTATCTTTCGATTATCACTTGGGAATTTGTGACGAAATTAGATTAGCCTTAAACCAAGGCAGCAGGATCACCTGGACATGCCCGCCGTCCTTCTACAGTGGCAAGGCTGGAGCTGATCTTCATAGCCCATTGATAACACAGCCCTTTTTATATCTGTCACCACCTGGTCTGCAGCCTCAAGATCTTCTTGAAAATCTATCTCACACCAAGACAACCCTGTAACATCAACCACACTCACCTTTCCTTCTTGTGCCAACTCATCTATTACAGAAAGATACCACCTCTTTTCTGCTCCAGAGCGCTTAACCGCCTCTGAAAGAACCTTTTTGAACATCTCTGGCCCCTTAGATTTAAACAGGGACAGACCAATGGATTCACCATTTACCTCTGCCAAAGGAAGGTCCTTACCTACCCTTGCAAGGCTGGAACCCCTTACTATCACCTTCATATCGTCAGCGTCATATGTATCCTTTGTGCTTATGGTGATGGTAATATCTCCCTTTGCCTCTGATAACAATCTTTGTAAGACTGCCGGTTCAAAGATGGTATCTCCATTTAGAAGAAGAAAATCCCTATCCATCTCACTACAACTCTTCCAGCAACTAAACATATTATCAGAATTATCAAAATCTGG
>JAMOUE010000346.1 GCA_027068235.1 Deltaproteobacteria bacterium
AAAGAGGCTGATTATCAACTTGTTTTCTGCCAATGTAGGTAATAATCAGCCTTTTTCTAGCAGACATTATGGTTTCAAGAAAAAGATATCGGTCTTCTTCCCTTCTGCTCCGTGCAGGAATGTCCTGTTTAACAGTGATGTCATAGCTAGGCATGGAAAGGTTTCGTGGGAAAGCATCATGATTCATGCCAATTAAACATATTACTTTAAAGGGCAAAGACCTCATAGGAACAAGGCTGGAGAATAGAACCTTGCCAGTGATAAAGGTTTTTTGAACCTTTTTTGTTGCAAAATAGTCTTTGATTGAAAGAAGCAATACCTCAGTGCAAATCTTTTCCACACTGCCTGAGCGCATATTTTGAAAGAGCTCATTTAAGGGCTTTATGAGATTTTCACTAAAATCTGTGTCTAATTCTGGATCTTTACAAAGAAAATCTTGGATTGCCTTTAACAAAATTTCCTGCCATTCTTCTGGAGACCTGCCATCTTTCCGTGATTGCAGAAACTTTGTTCTAAGATCTGCGAGGCCAAATACAAAAGAGTTGAGAATAGCACTATGTTCTAGACTTCCGCCCTCTATGGAATAACCCAAAGGCTTAATAAACATTTCATCACAAAGCTCCATCTCATCTTTGGAGTCAACAAGGGCAGTGGTCATAAGCCTATCCAGCCCAAATAGCCACGTATTGGTAGTGCAAGAAGAATTGTCTGAAAGGGTAATTAAGCCCCGCCTTATGCCGCTTTGTCTTACCCATTGAGTGATGGCATATAAGGCTTCTCCGCTCAGTCCAAAATGGGTAGAAATTATGGGGTGGCTCAAAAGATCCACTATTTCAGGAGCTGTAAAATCGCCTATTGCACTATCTAATAGAGAAAGAAAGGCATTTACTGGCTCTGAAGACTTGTCCAGTCCAAGGTCTCCAATAGAATAGGGAATATATCTTTGTTCTGGAGCTGAGCCAAACACAGCTTCAATAATCTGGCTATATTCAGAGATGTCCGGAGCCATCACCAGCACATCCCGGGGAGAAAGGGTAGAATCATTTTTAAAAACATCAACTAATCTATCATGCAGCACCTCTATCTCTCTAAGCTTGCTATGGCAGCTATGAAACTCTAAAGAATCATCTTGTTTACCATCAGATTTAAAATCCTCCATGTGTAAAATAGAATGTTGAACAAGGGAAAGCAGACTATTTTTACTTGGCTCTTCCCATAAATCCTCTTCTCCAGCATGATCGAGGCTATACAAAACCTTTTGAAATTGTCTGCCTTCTTGACCAAGGGAAGCTAACAGCTCATTACCTGTAGGAAAAAAGTCATCCACTGTTTGGGCATCAAGATGTCTTTCAAGGTGCATCCTTTTTTCTTTGGGCATGATGTCAGCCCAATACTCTTTGCATGGCACAAGATAATAGAACTCCACAGGCACGATTTTGGATAAAGCATCTATAATCTCAAGGTGAAGTGGTGGAAGATAAGATATGCCAAAAAGATAAATGGTTTTAGGCAGCTCAGAAAAAAGATTTATGGTTACATCCAAGCCTTGGCCTTGTTCTTTAAGCGAATATTGCTGGAGCTCCTTCATAAGAAGCTTTAATCTACTTAACTTGAATTGCTCACCAGCCTGTTCATTCAATATGTGCCATAGCTCT
>JAMOUE010000347.1 GCA_027068235.1 Deltaproteobacteria bacterium
TCCATGGTAATGAGCTGGATTGATATATGCGATCTTGTCAGGATGTACGCCTTTGCAATCGACAACAAGCTAAGCGGGGTCTTCAATGCCGTCAGTCCAAGGCTTGTTACAAATAAAGAATTTGCCAAGGAGTTGGGCAAGGTTTTGAAAAGGCCTGCATTCATTCCAGTGCCTGCATTTATGCTAAAACTGATATTTGGAGAGGCTGCCTCTGTACTTACAGCATCCAAGATAGTATATCCAAAGAGGGCCCTACAGGAGGGATTTTCTTTTTTATACCCTGATATATCAGCCTCCCTGAATCATATCCTTCTTGATAAGAGCAGGTAAAATCCAAAGATTACCACCCTTTCTATTCGCAACCGTTTCTATTACACTTATCCGCCATGAATATCCTCTATCTGGTATCAAAGAAAAGGTTTGACATGACCCTTGGTAGGTATCTACAAAACTATGGTCGTGTCATTTTTGTTACCAATTCACCAGGCGAGACGCTCTCGTTTATGGAAAATGGCCTTACTACCATTGATGCACTAAGGGCCATCTCCTCATATCCGCCAGTTGATAAAAAAGTGCTTTCAAGTTGTCCGTGGGAAAAGACACTTGCAGAGGTGGAGTGTTATAGGCTTGCAAAAAGCGATCAAGAAAAAAGGCGCATCAGGGATTTTTTCCTGCGCTATCTAAACATGCTTCTTGCAGTCATAAAAAAGAACAACATAGATGTATGTTTATGTCATGAAAGGGATTTTTTAGATACTGGATGTGCAGAGGTTGCCTCACAACTTTCTGACATACGCACCTATTACTTTTCCACGGGCTTTTTCAGGGGAAAGACCCTTAGCGTTGCACCTGAGAGGATACGATTTACAGACTGTGATATCTGGGAAAAAAGGATACAGCAAGATTTGCAAAAGCCGCCCCTTGCAAAGGAGCTTCCAAAGGCGGACTATCTGGATGAAAAGCTTAAAAAGCCATCTGTATTGTCTCAGTGGCTTTCAAGGCTCCAGGTAGTAACATCTCCTGAAAAAAGGTGTCTTCTTTCATACCTAAGACCCAAAAGACCTCTTCTTGAGGCAATCTATCACAAACATAAAAAACGTAGGATCAGATCATACAAACAGCCTGCAGTAGATATCAAAGAACCTTTTGTACTTGTTCCCTTGCAGGGAAACGAGGTATTTAACCTGGTGAAAAATCCTTTTGGCATAAAGGACATGGAGCACTTGTCAGAGGTAGTGATAAATGCAGTTACCAGGCTCAATAAACGTATGAAGACAAATTTTCAGGTGGTGCTGAAAGAGCATCCCTTCAGACCATTTGTGATAAAGGAAAATTTCACAAGAGACTTTCCTGGGACAATCCTACTTAGAAAGTATGATATGAACGAACTTTTAAAAAAGGCATCTTTAATAGTGACATTCAATTCGCTTGCAGGCTTTGAAGCCCTTCAAATCGATAAACCTGTAGTCACTCTTGGCCCGATCTTTTATGGCCTTAAAGGGCTGGTCTACCAGCCAGATAAGATTGAAGCCCTGCACGATGCCATGTGGCAGGCTATGACACACGATACGGACAAAGAAAAACTTGGCCGGCTAATATCATATCTAAAGATAAAATATGAAGTTGAGGCAGATAGAAGGAAACCTACTGGA
>JAMOUE010000348.1 GCA_027068235.1 Deltaproteobacteria bacterium
GAAAGAGCTAAACCAAAAGGCAATCCAGGCGGTTGCGGAAACATACAAGGTGCTGGATCTGCTTGAAAAGAACAAAAGCAAAGAGGCACTAGATCTTCTCAAAAAGGTCATAGGTGAGCTGGAAGTGATACTTGCTGCCAATAAGGATGTATCCCTTATCCCAATCAACACCTACACCGTAGTAGTAGATACAACACTGTCTCCTGAGGAAATCGCCAAAAAGATTAAAGATGTTAAGAAGATGCTTGACGATGGAGATGTGCAAGGTGCAAGACTTCTGCTCGACACTCTCCAAAGCGAGATCGACATCATCATAGAGAATCTGCCTTTGGCTACCTATCCTGATGCCATGAAGCTTGCTTCCAAATACATCATAGAAAACAAGATAAACGAGGCCAAAAGCGTGCTTTCAATTGCCCTTAACTCCATGGTCGTTAAAAAGATAGTTGTTCCAATACCACTTGTAAGGGCAGCTGACCTTATTGAAGAGGCCTCTAAAACTGCAAAAACCAACAAAGATCAGGCTCTCAAGTATCTAAACGAGGCTAAAAAGCAACTTACTCTGGCCAAGATTTTGGGCTATGGAAAGGATGATCCTGCTACCTACAAAGAGCTTCAGGCTAAAATCGATGCCATTAAGACAGAGATCAAGGGCAAGAACAAACCCGCTCAGATGTTTGAAGAGCTCATGAAGAAACTCAAGGAGTTCAAAAATAAACTTATGTCTTCCTAAGTCAAAAGACTAAAATAAAAGTCCCTTGGAAACTTAATAAAAAAACCCGCGGGAATGATCCTGCGGGTTTTTTTGTTCCAGAAAGTAAAACACAATACCTACTAGCACCAAAAGATTTTGGATCATGATCGCCTAACTCCTCCAACCTAATATTAATTTATTCTTTTGACGCCTTTTCAGGCTCTCCTTTTGTAGTTTTGTAGTTTATGAAAAAACAATAATATTCTCTCACTCCTTTCTTAATTCTCAAGTTTTTGATTCAGGCAGCAAATTCTTAATTCGTTATTCATTAATAAAATACCTCTTGCTTTTAAATAGAAACAGGCGTAAACAAATTTATATTGATAGTTAATTGTTATAACCTATTTAAAGATTGGGAAATCTTTTTATTTTTTCCAGTATGCTAATTATTATAGCCATTACGTATCACTACAATGCCCAAAAGAGCTGAAATTAAACAGAGGAGACGAAACAAAGCAATTTCATCCATACCTACGTCATCACAAGGCGGCGCAACTGCCGTAGCGCTCCTCAACTATTCTGATCCTTCGATAAGGGATTGCTTGGCTCTGCTAGCAATGGACAGATTGGCTGGATTATGCATATAACCAGAAAGGAGGGGTATTAATATGAGAAAAAGCATTGCTGTTACCAGTAATCCAAGTAGTGCAAATACTTTGGATTGTGCAGCCGCAAAATGCAAAAACCTGAAATCCATTACGGTTCTATTGTTACTCATTGCGGTTATCGTTGTGTTTGGATCAGGTGTCTGGGAAGCAAAGGTCCTAGCTGAGAGTAATGCAGGAGCGGCCTTTGGTGTATGGCCAGATACAGGGCAGGACAAGTGCTATAGCTATAGCGATACTGAAATTCCATGCCCTTCTGAGAGTGAGCCATTCTACGGCCAAGACGCCCAGTATCAAGGGCCTCAGCGTTCCTATACCAAGCTTGGTTATGGAGGAATAGAGCTTCCCGATTCTGCTACGCCTGCAGAGGGCTGGATCATGACGCGCGATAATGTAACAGGCCTTATCTGGGAGATAAAAACAGATGACGGAACCATTCATGACAAAAACAATCGATATGTTCGCAAAGGAATTGAACAAAATTTTATTGCCTCTCTTAATTCAGACCAATTCGGCGGATATTCTGACTGGCGCCTTCCCACCATAAAAGAACTATCAACTCTTTTAGACAGTAGCATTTCAGCTCCTGGTCCCAAAATAGACACAAATTATTTCCCAAATACTATGCAGGGTATCTATTGGTCATCTACTGGGCTGAAATGTCTGACTACTGAACTCTGTGTCTCATGGACAGTGTATTTCGATTATGGCCTCGTCACATCCCCCACCTACGGATCTGATCATTATGTACGGGCGGTTCGTGGAGGGTCACAACCTCTTTCTCTTAATTCTTTTATAGATAATAATGACGGAACTATCACTGACACTAAAACAGGCTTGATGTGGCAGAAATGTAGCATGGGTCAGACCTATAATCCTTCCACCAATGGATGTGAAGGATCAGAAATGAAATATAAATGGCAACAGGCTCTAGAGGTATGCGAAAAATTTAACTTTGCGGGATATGATGACTGGCGGCTTCCAAACAGAAACGAGCTACAATCCATTGTGGACTATTCAAAGATAGATACGACAAATGATCGAGCTGCAATCGATACCAATTATTTTCCTGTATCGGACCAGCACTTCAACTACATCTCATCTACTACTGTTCTTCAATCCCCGTCAGAGGCATGGTATTTAGACCTTGGACCCGGCCTTATCAAACGCGGTGGCAAGAATGCCTGGTGGCACGTGCGCGCAGTTCGTTTAGGAGCGTCTAGGGTAGAGCTTGGCGATGTATCAGGAGACGGCCAGCTAAACATAGTGGACGCACTGTTTGTGGCCCGCTATGCAGTTGGACTTCCAGTGAGTAACTTCAATGCAAATGCGGCTGATGTGAACTGTGACAACCAAATAAACATCGTAGACGCCTTGCTGATTGCTAGAAAGATTGTAGGGCTACCTGTGAATGGATGGTGCGCTTCGAGTATTTAAGGTTTAATGCGTGATTTTTTTAGAAATGCTTTTAGGTAATTTTGATAATCAAGTTATTGTTCGAGGGGCCGAAAGGCCCCTTGAGCAATAAATTAATCTACCTCTATCTGATCAGCCTCCACAACCTGTTCAATCAGCTCTAGCCGTCCTGCTCCAAACAGAGTAGTCATGAGCCAATCGTAGCCAAGCTGAAGTAGGGCCACGTCATCTTGTTTTACCTGCTCCAATCTTTCCTCAGGTATCCTGTAAATCTTGATAAAATTACTTTTTAGCACAAAACGCCTGAAGGCATCCAAGTTGTAACAGGCCAGGAAAAACATCTGCAGTGTCTTTTCTGGGATCTCAACAAAAGGCCCCAGACTTTTGCGTCTCAATATTATCTCAACCCAGCCTTTATTATGCTCATCATAAGGAGGGATGCCTTGATTTTCTCTCCACTGGGCAATTGTCATCTCCTGTCCGAGATCGTGTCCAAGACAGTGGGCTTCTTTTATAAGAGCAAAAAAGTTTTCATTGTCAGACAGGTCAAAGTTGTGAAAAAGACCCGCAGCTATTGGATAATAACGGCAAGACACAGGCCTATCTTCGTATACACTGCAGCCGTCTTCTCCAAGAAACGGACAGGCATTATTCTTTTCCTCAACCAACTTGACCATGGGCACAGGAAGATCGGATGCCTCTACTTTTCCAGGAGTGGTATATGTTAAGAGGAACTCGTCTGAAGGCATATCGAAATGATGTTTCAGGCGAATAATGTCATAAGGGGTCAGAAATGTAGAATTATTATGGCAACATTTTGTAAAACAGGCCAGATCCTTATCACAGCTAAAACATATGGTGCTGTCAAGATCAAGCCTAACAGGCACTATTGGCTTTTCGGCATCTTTGGGTGCGTACATATTTACCTCGTATTTTGACTTTCATTTTCTTTATATTATAAACCTAAACAAGCCTGTTCACAAAAGAAATCGCATCCACAAGTAGAGAGCTTGCCATATTTTTAGCCATTTTTTAAGGAGAAGAAAACTATGGAATCACAAGTGGCAATAGTCACCGGAGCAATCAAGGGATTGGGGCTAGCCATTGCCAAACTCCTTTTAAAAAGAGGGGTTAAATGTGTGGTAACCTACTTTGATTGGCTTGATGACCTAGATGCCATGCATAAAGACCTGCAAAGTACAAAGGGGGAATATATAGCTGTTCAAGCCGACTTGAGAAGTGAGGACGGAGTCAAAAAGGTAATAGAGCAAGCCGCCCAAAACTTTGGACAGTTGGATATTCTTATCAACAACATAGAAAGAGGTGGATGGCCTGTGGTCCACGGACCATATACCCAGGAACAGTGGGAACTTGAGTTCCAAACAACTGTAACCTCTAAATGGTACCTTTTTGAAACTGCGCTCTCGCTTTTAAAGACATCCCCTTCAGGTTGTGTTGTAAATATTACATCCATTTCCGGTTATACAGGCCGAACCGGGCCAGCAGGTCTGGTATTCAACGATTGTTACAGTCTCTCCAACAGGGCTGTTGGACTGCTAACAGAACAGTGGGCCAGGATGGCAGCCCCCAATGTTCGAGTGAATGAACTTGTTCTTGGCTTTTTTGAAACAAGGCATGGCCCCAAAACTAGGGGCTGGGGCGTGCTATCCCAAGAACAAAAACAGGCCATTTTAGACCATACGCTTCTTGGCAGGATTGGAACAATGCAAGATGTTACAAGTGCAGTAGAATTTTTGATCTTTAACTCTCCCTTCATGACTGGAACAAAAATTGTTCTAGACGGTGGTTATTTACTTGGCTGTGAAGGTGTTCCTCCTATGCCCAAGGGAGTAGTTGCCCCTGGAGAGTCTGTCTTTGGAGGGTCGATACTGCCTGAGGAAACAACTGCCAAAAAAGATTGATAAATGACAACTTGTTGTCTCAATATCAATTATTATAAACACCTTGGCATTTGGATTGGAATTCTCACCCTAAACACCATCCTTTTCTGGACATTATTATCCGCATCGAATGGCTATGCTGCCACGATAAACGTATCCGAAGCCGAACAGATATTCCTTGGCCCCTATATAGGGTACATAGAAGATCCAAGTGGTAAATTAGATATAGTGCAAGTGGCGAACATGCCAGCAACAAAGTTTAAGACGTGTAGCAGGACATCTCCAGGCTTTGGTTTTACATCATCGGTATTCTGGTTCAAATTCTCCCTTTATAATCCAGAAAAGAAACAGGTTACCAGATTTCTAGAGGTTGAATATCCACTGCTTGATCATCTAGACCTATATGTTGCCGATAAAAATGGCCAGTTTCAAGTTTACAGAGAGGGAGACAGGCAACCCTTTTTCAATCGTCCTATCAAGTATAGAAATTTTGTCTTCATCCTGACCATCCCTGCAAATTCAACAATTGATTACTATTTGCGTGTACAGACCTCTAGTTCCCTCAACCTTCCTGCGCGTCTATACACCCAAGCCAGCTTTATGGACAAGATAGAAAACGAAGAGACAGCCCTTGGAATCTATTTTGGTATTCTCTTCGCAATGCTTGCTTACAACCTGATACTCTTCTTTACCATCCGTGAAGCTGTATATCTGTATTACGTGCTCTTTGTTATCTTCTACTTTCTATTTCAACTAGATCTCACAGGGGTAGCATTCAAATATTTATGGCCTAACAATGTTTATTGGGCCAATGAAAGCCTCCCCTTTTTCATATTTGTGGCATATATATTCGGTACACTTTTTACCAGACAGATCCTAAACACCAAACTACATGCGCCTTTTATTGACCAAATCCTTATCACATTTATGGCGCTTTCACTGATTTGTGCCGGATTGTGTCTATTATTTCCCTATGAGATAAGCATCAAAGTGGCTACTTTGGTAACCACCACAGTAATTGTACACATATTTACGGGGTTTCTTTGCCTTTTCAAGGGATATCGGCCTGCCAGATATTATGCCCTTGCCTGGTCTATTTCCATGGCTGGAGCGGCTATTTACGCATTCAAGTCATTTGGTCTGCTCCCAAACAACTTTATAACGGTATGGGGTATACAGATAGGTTCTGCCTGGGAAGTGATATTGCTCTCTATGGCACTAAGCGACAGGCTTAGTCTACTCCAAAAGGAAAAAGATAGGATTCAAGCTGAGTATACTAGGAAATTGGAAGAGGCAAATCTCAGACTGGAAGAGTTTGCCAAAACACTGGAAGAGAAGGTTCGCCAAAGGACAAAAGAGCTGGAAAGGTCAAATGCCTTACTTAAAAGGCAAGCTGAAGAGATGCGCCTGGCAGAAGAACGGGCAGAACGTGCCAGCAAGGCCAAGTCTGATTTCTTGGCAAACATGAGCCACGAAATAAGAACCCCACTCAATGCAATCACAGGTATTACTGCCCTATCCTTAGAGATGGAGCTACCGGCCAAGTTGCGAGAATATCTAAACATCATCAAGGTATCTGCCAACTCTTTGCTCAACCTTGTCAATGATATCCTAGACTTTTCTAAGATAGAAGCTGGCAAGATGGAGCTGGAACAAACGGAGTTTCCACTATTAGAGGTAATAGAAAACATTGCTGATATGTTTACAGAGATTGTGTCTGAAAAAGCTGTAGAATTCATTATAGACATAGACAGCAATGTGCCAGATCAACTGGTTGGAGACCCTGTACGTTTAGGTCAATTACTTACCAATCTC
>JAMOUE010000349.1 GCA_027068235.1 Deltaproteobacteria bacterium
ACCCTTCTGGGCCAATACCCTGGTTATGGCTGCTGTAAGCGTCGTCTTACCATGGTCAATGTGACCTATAGTCCCTACGTTTACATGCGGTTTCTTACGCTCAAATTTCTCCTTGCTCATGACCTATTTGCTCCTCAGGTGTAAATTTTTTGGAAATTTGCTCAGACTTTAATATCCCCCAATGGAGCCCACGACCGGGATTGAACCGGTGACCTCTTCCTTACCAAGGAAGTGCTCTACCGACTGAGCTACGTGGGCAGTGATGGAGCGGGAAACGGGACTCGAACCCGCAACCCTCAGCTTGGAAGGCTGATGCTCTAGCCAATTGAGCTATTCCCGCTTTCCTAAAATATATTAACCCCTGTGCCTTGTCGGGGGGATGATATCAAAACTGGTGGAGAGGGGAGGATTCGAACCTCCGAAGGCTTCGCCAACAGATTTACAGTCTGTCCCCTTTGGCCACTCGGGAACCTCTCCACATCTTTTCTGGAGCTGGCGATGGGACTCGAACCCGCAACCTGCTGATTACAAATCAGCTGCTCTACCAATTGAGCTACGCCAGCCCAAGCTGAGCAGACAATAATAGTCTCAAAAATGGAAATTGCAAGTATTTTTTAACATAAAAAATGGGGCCGACAAGGCCCCATTGCAATATTGTCAATATTTCCCTTGTTACTCTTTATCTTCTGCCTTTTCCTCGGTCTTTTCTGCCTCTTCTTCAGCAGGTCCAACAGGCAATACATCTTCCTCCATACCAAACCCTGCCTTACCAGCTTTCATATCGTCTTCATAGCGCTGATAGACATAAGCAGTGGTTCTGTAAAGAAGATGTGCAAACTTAGAATATGGCACAGCAAGAAACAGAGTAACAACTGTTGCCAAGTGCAGTATATACACTGGATAAGCGATACCGGCTATATTCATAAGCCTGAAAAGTTCAGCCAATATTCCAGTTACGCCTACTGCAAAGATAAGCCATATAAGAATCCAATCTTGCTCAGAACTCTTAAGAACACCCTCTGCTGTCTTCTGTTTCCTCATCTGGAAGATCATCCAGATTCCAACGATAAACATAACAGCAGCGATATTTGCAAATATCTTGATAGGATTCCATAGAGGCATTGGTGTAAAGTGTTTATGCAGGAACGGAACAAAAATCACGTCATTGATGATAAATACCGTGCCTGTAACTATAAACAGCATCACAAACGACCACAGAAGAAGCTTATGCCCCTTTGCCCTTTCCTTGGTCTCACCACATTGCTCAAACCGCTTGTGCTCCAAGATCTCCTTAACTGCAGGCACAAGATACTTTTCCAGCAATGCACCAATAGAAGGCTTTGGAGCAGTCCCAGTATATGAAACAACACCAGAACTTTTCGCAATGTCAGACCAAAAACTGGTTATGCCTTTATAGGAAGCCCATACTACTAAACCAACAATGGGAAGCACCACCAGATCAATGGGTACAAATGTCAAGATCTTGTGATATGCAACAGTACCCTCTGGAAATGGAAAGCCTTCTCCTGTGTGGAGTGACCAGAGAAAGGCCACAATATACCACACTACAAAGGCTGCCACCACTGTACCAATCACACCAGCGGTGTTTGACAGCATCTCAGACAGTGCCTTTGGTTCTGCATAGTACTTTATTGCATTGAGACGTATTGCGCCTAATACATCTCCTGGCTTGGCATCCCTTGGACAGTATGCAGAACAGTCACCACACTGATGACAAAGCCATACATCTGCATCTCCTGCAATCTTGGATGCTAGACCCCACTGTGCCCAGAGCATCTCCTTTCTTGGAAATGCTCTCTCCTCAGTTGAAAGGGGACAAACTACTGAGCAGGTTGCACACTGGTAGCACTTGTTAACAGTGTCGCCACCAGCTTCCATTAATCCCCTTATAAACGACAGATCCGGCTGTATCTTTTTTGTTTCAGCCATTTTTCAATACCTCCTACCAGCCCTTGAATGGATTTGGTCCCATTCCCAGCACTTCCTCTACAAAATCATCTATAATCTGAGGAACCTTATCATATTCATCAATTGCTATCTCTCTCAATTTGACCCTTTCAGGCTCCATACCAAGAGAATTGAGAGACTCTGCAACATTGTCCATACGTCTATTGGCAAGCTCACTACCCTTTATAAAGTGGCACTGATAGTCATCTCCATACCTACAACCAAGGAGTAGTGCGCCATCAAGCCCACTTGACATGGCGTCCTTGATCCAAGACACATTGACTGAACCAAGACAACGTACAGGAATAATCCTTACAAGAGGAGACCATGTCAGGCCCTTCTTAGCTGCCATTTCCAGGGCTGGATAAGCATCATTTTCACAAACAAAACAGATCATTCTGAGCTTGTCATCATCATCGTCTGGAACCTCTATTGCCTTGATCATAGAGCCAACGATATCGATGTTGTAGTCCTTGAAACCAATGATACGCTCAGGACAAGCCCCCATACAGGTACCGCAACGGCGACATCTTGTTGGATTTGGCTTTGGAGTTCCTTTTTCGTCATCATCCAATGCACCAAAAGGACACTCTTCTGTACACCTCTTACACTGGGTACAACGCTGGAAGTAAAAATCTGGATAATCAAAGTCCCATGTACGTGGATGAACTGCATGACCTTCTTCTGCAGCCACAACAGACTGTATTGCCTTTAGTGCTGCACCTGTGGCATCTTCCATTGCCTCTTCAATGGTCATGGTGCGGCGAACTCCACCTGCTGCGTAAACACCTGTACGGCGTGTTTCATATGGGAAGCAGATGAAGTTTGAATCACAGTAACCACCAAAGAGATCCAAATCCCTAAATGCTGGCCCCTGCCTGTATGCAAAGTTGACAACAGGCTCAAACTTTGTAGTTGGAACCATTCCTGTTGCCAAAACTACCATATCAACATCAACGTTTATATCTTCCCCAAGAATTGTATCCTCAACGGTAACATTGAGGCCATCACCTGCAGCCTCAACCTTTGTTACTGCGCCCTTGGTCAAGAATATTCCAGGATCATTCTGCAGCCCCTTATAGAAGTATTCATACTGACCTGGGGTCCTCATATGCTGATAAAATACAAAGGATTTACCATCTTCTGGATTATCCTCGCGTACATACTTGGCCTGCTTTAAGGCAACCAAACTTGTAACTGCACCAGCATAAGGAAAGTCTGCATCGTCATCCTTACCACCTGGGCTTAGAACGAAGGCAACTGACTTAACCTCTTTACCGTCTGAAGGCCTCTTTATCTTGCCTTCCTTTGCAAGTTCCTCAAACTGCACGTTAGTCACGACATCTGGATTACCCCAGCCAAGATGTTCAAACTCACCTTCTTCTGGCTCGTAAGGCTTCCAACCAGAAGCCAGAACAATGGCACCTACTATCTCTGCGTTTGGATCTACTTCCATGTAGTCATGACGGCCTTCATTCTTCTCTTCATACTTCTTTTTCTGTTCCTCTGCAGAAAGCTCGTTTCCGTTTTCATCAAGTTTTTCTTCATCGGTAAGAGGAACAGGAGCATCCCACTCGCTCTTTGTACCAGCTTCCTTCAAGGAAATCCTAAAGAGACCAGGAGCACCTGCAGTACGTGCAACCTCAGTATTGGTACGAACATCAATATTTGGATTATTCTGAACCTTTTCAATCAGATCATTTACAACAGGATCTATCAAGGTGTCATAAGTTGGGCCAACTGGCACCTGCTTTCTAACCTTTGCAGCAAAACCACCCAACTGAGGCTCTTTTTCAACAAGCAAAACCTTATGACCTGCATCAGCTGCCTCAAGAGCTGCCGACAGACCAGAAATTCCACCGCCAATAACCAAAAGGTCCTCGCTGGCATCCTCGAGTTTGTCAGGAGTTGGTAACTCTGCCTTTTGGCATCTTGTTACGGCCATACGTACATAATCTTCAGCCAGCTCCTGAATGTGCTCCTTTTCCTTCTCTGGATCCTCAGCATCCTCTTTGACCTTTTTGGACCAGGCTACCAGTTCCCTGATTCCAACTTTTTCAACATAGACGCCAGGAAATTTTAGCCCTTCGAAATCATATCTGAAAGAGAGACCTAATATTGCCAGGGCGTTCAACTCCTCAGACTCAACGTCTGACTTTATCATGGCCAAGCCATCAGCACCGTATAAATCATCATGCTTTTTGGCCACTGCCACGCCCATTTCACCAGTGGCAAGCTCAAGAAGCTTGTCCACATCTACAGCCTCTCCTATTCCATCTCCGGTATATATGTACAATCCTATCTTCTTAGACATTAGCTTGCCCTCCTAGCAATTGTCTGAACGGCTTTGAGTGCCGCGGCTGTTGCGCTCTGACCAGAAGAAACAACATCAATTGGTCTCTTTGCGCAACCGCATGGAATAATTCCTTCCTTTTGTACAACGAATCCGTCGGAATCATACTCGATTCCAGGAATCTTTGTCTCGGCTCCAACAGGCTGCATTCCAGTAGCAAGCACTGCCATATCCACTTCCTGCTCCTTCTTACCACCGCCGATTGTATCCTCGGCTACTAGCTTAACCGTTCCAGGAGCATCACCTGGCAAGATATCTGCAACCTTACCCTTTATAAAATGGACGCCATCCATTTCCTTTATCTTCTTATAGAACTTTTCATACTTGGCGCCAGGGGAGCGAATATCAATATAGAATACGTAACATTCACACTCGGGATTCTGCTCCTTTATATAGGTAATCTGCTTCAATGTTGCCATACAGCATATATAGGAACAGAATCCAAGATGATTCTCGTCCCTAGAACCGGCACATTGCACAAATCCAATACTCTTTGGAGCCTCATTGTCTGAGGGCCTGACTATCTTTCCTCCAGTTGGTCCTGATGGTGAAGCAAGCCTCTCCATCATCATATTAGTAATGACGTTTTCATAGTCATTGAATTTTAAATTTGTCAGTTTGGTGGGGTCGTAGGGTTTCCAACCAGTTGCAACTATTATTGCCCCGACATTCAGATTAAATGTCTCTGCAGACTGGCTTGGGTCAACGTGTCCGGCTGGCATAGCAGCCTTGATGGCTTCAAGCTCGTCTCCTGACACATTTTCCATATCCAATACACACTGATTTGGGAACGCCATGGGATGAGGCATATAAATGGGCTTTCTTTTGCTCAAGCCAAAGTTAAACTCATCTGGCACTTCAGTAGTTGCTGCCTCTTCCCCAGCCTTGCAGTTGGTACATTGAGGAGTTGTACCCCTCGGACGCACCTTTAGGCACACATTGAAATCACCGGGCCCACCTGAGATGGACTCCACATCAGCCATAGTATAGAAGGTGATGCGTGGATTTGTCTTAATCCTCTTAAAGTTGATCTCAAGTCCACAAGTGGGCGGGCAAAGTTTAGGAAAGTACTTGTTGAGCTGCGCAACGCGCCCACCCAGGTAGCTTTCCTTCTCTACCAAATAAACATTGTAGCCCATTTCGGCGGCCTCTACGGCGGCTGTGACTCCGCTGAAACCTCCGCCAATTACTAGGATGCTATCGCTCATCTCCCCGCTCCTTTTCAAATTTTTTTCCCAAAAAGGGATCTACCCTATGGGCAAGTAGCTCACGGCCTTGAACTGTATTCGAGCCCGTGAGCCACCTGTTATGAAAAAAATCCAGGCACCGCCTAAACGGTGCCTGGATAGTTATACTCACTTTCAGATCATTTGCCAATAAAAATTGGCCCTAGACTTAGTCAGAAATGATCTGGTGACACTTTTTCTTCATTACTGTCCACTCCCCAGTATTTGGATCATACTTGGAGTTGACAAAGCACTTCCATCCACCTTGATCAAAGTCTTTGTCGTCAGCCTGCATGAAGTCACCACGATAGTAGAAGCCAGGATACCTGGACTCCTCACGATACTGGATGTGACGGAGGTGATCCTCAACTGTCCAGATCCTGTGGAGGTTCTCCCATGCACGGAGAAGCTCATGGAGACCACCAGCAGCCATCTTCTCAGAGTCCTCACGGAGCCACTGCAGGTGCTTCATAACGATCTCGAGAAGCTTGCCGTTTGTCATGTAGTATGGTGACCAACCTCCACCGTACTCATCGGTGTACTTCATCAGCCTTTCCATCATGTGGCGAGGCTTGATGTAGTTGGGGTTGACCATCTCATGAGTGGTCTTCTGATAGTTCTCATAGTAAACCTTTACAGGCTTGTAGATCTCTTCCTTGAGCTCTTCTTCGCTCTGCTTGAGAGATGGAGCAAAATCAGCGTTATCACGGATGTAGCGAGCCATTGCCTTAGCAGCAATACGACCCTCAGCATGAGAACCAGAGGAGAACTTATGACCAGATGCGCCGACACCGTCACCAGCGGTGAAGAGACCATTAACAGTAGTCATCCTGTTGTAGCCCCACTTGTAATCATCTGGTACCCAGTCTTCGTTAGGACCGCTGACCCAGATACCACAGCAACCAGAGTGAGAACCAAGCATATAAGGCTCAGTAGGCATA
>JAMOUE010000350.1 GCA_027068235.1 Deltaproteobacteria bacterium
TTTGATTATTACAAAGAGCATTTTATCTTCTGGTATCCTGACACCAATGGAAGGTAACGTGCTTTCTATAAATAAGATCACTTTTTCGTTTATTGCTTCTTATTAAAAAATATGACAAAAGATCTGAGTAACATCATAATCATACTTAACGAACCGAGATATCCAGAAAATATTGGGGCAGCGGCAAGGGCCCTTAAAAACATGGGGCTGTCTCAACTGAGAATAGTTAATCCACAAAACTGGGATGACGAAAAAGTCCTCAAGATGGCCACTCATGAGGCAGCAGACATCATACATTCTGCACCAATATTCCATAACCTAGAAGAGGCAGTTGCAGACCTAAACCTGCTTGCAGGCACAACAGCCCGAATAGGCAGAAAAAGAAGAACCACTCACACACCCAAAGACATTGCAAAAAAAATTTGCTCTTATCCGCACCACCTGAAGATTGGCATCGTGTTTGGCTCAGAAAAATGGGGACTTGGAAATAAAGAACTGGGACTCTGTAACTGGATAGTTACTATACCAACTTCAAATTTTTCCTCCCTCAACCTGGCCCAAAGCGTTATGATAATATGTTATGAGATCATGCTTGCCTCATTAGAGGGAAACATGAAAATTTCTAGGCCTAGACTAGCCACAATTAGAGAGAGGGAAGGCATGTTTTCCCATCTGCAGGAAGTCTTTAAGGCCATAAAATTGTATGAAAAACAGACACCAGAATATTGGCTTCAAAATGCAAGACGTTTTTTCAGAAATAAGGAACTGACTGCCAAGGATGTGAAGATGATTCGTGGGTTCTTGAGACAGATCCTTTGGGCTATAAAGAATGGATAGGCCATTTAGGCTGGCTTTTATTCTATTTTTACTTACCATATCCCTATGGGAGATGGTTTGTACCCACGACATCTTAGCTGGTGAGCCACCGGTAGGAATCTTTTTATCATCGAAAATTCGTCCCTATCTTCAAGCACTACACGGACTGGAAGAGGAGATAGACTTTGATTATCAGGTCTTTGATCTGAGCGAAAACCTTGAACTTGCAAAACATTATGTAAAGAGCAGAAGATTTCAGACGAGTATCGCCATAGGGCCAGAGGCAATCACATTACTTTACAAATATGGTACAGCCATCCCAAACAAGATGGCAATAATGGCCCTAGATCTTGAAAAATTTATCGGCAATCACAAGGTATGCGGTATTGATCTTAGAATTCCCATATCATTCCAGATAAAGGTCATAAGAGAAAAGCTTGGCCCCAAAAGGACTGTGGCCATTTTATACAACAGTGAAGAGAATGGAGCGTTGATTCAAGAGGCAAAGAAGGTTTCAGAGGAAAACGACCTCAAACTTATTGGTCTTGAAGTTGACAGCCCATCCCAAATAATGGGAAAATTAGAACCAGTCTTAAATGAAATAGATATAATCCTCTTTGTCCCAGATTCAGTCGTTATTTCAGAAAAGATCGTCACACATATTACCAAAACTGCCCTTTTAAAAGGGGTGGGAGTATGTGGATTCAACCGTTTCTTTTATGAGTCAGGAGCGCTTTTATCGTTTATTGTTGATTATGAAGAAGTAGGCAGACAGGCTGCTCGCCTCCTTTCAAAGCTGATAAGAGAACATCAATGCACCTTTACTACGCCAAACGTACACCTGCTTTGGAATCGCAAGGCATTGAAACTACTGATTCAGGCGCGCCCAGAACGTTGGAAGGACCTGAATGTCCTGGAGGAGAAAGAATGAAAAGAAAATGGACATTCATATATAATCTGACCTTTCAACAGAGACTTGTCTTAGGCATCGCCCTACTCATGGCTGTAACCACCCTATCCCTAGGTGTTGCAGGCAATCAACTGGCTAAGAATTTTCTTCTAATCCGCTTTGGGGATAGGATGGACTTTCTTGCCAAATATCTCGCTGCCAACTGCGAACTTGGCATCCTACTAGGCGACAAAGAGATGTTAAAACGGTTGGCCTCAAACCTCCTTGCAGAGGAAGATGTTGTAGAGGTCACTATAAAAGATGAAAAAGGCAAGGTTCTTGCTAAAGTCCAAGACAAAATTCCAGCTAAGTCTCCACAAAGGACAATTGCACCGGTTTATCTGACAACAGCCTCTGAAAACCTTGTATTTGCAAAGGGTAAAAGGCAGGGAAAGATAATTGGAACCGTTGAAGTCGCTTATATGACAACCAGCATCGACCAGCTCACAACTCAACTTAGAAACCGTTACCTAATCTTGACCCTGGTCATATTTGCTGCTGGTACTATCTTATTCCTCATCTTCACAAGATCTCTTACTGCACCTCTTGCAAATTTGATAGAGGCTGCCCAGAAAGTGGCACAAGGCAACCTGGAAGTAAGACTGCAAAAAGGATCGCTTCCAGAAACCAGAAAACTTGCCACAGCCTTCAACACGATGACGCAAGCCTTGCAGGAAAGCAGACAAGATCTTGAGGAAACATATCAAAAACTTATCCAGGAACAGGCATTAGCTGAGGTTGGACACTTTGCAGTAACAGTAGCACATGAAGTGAAAAATCCTCTAGGGATTATCAAAGGGGCTTTGGACATACTGAAAAAAAAGGAAATAGAAGATGATGTAAGAATAACGATGATTTCTTATGTTGAAGATGAAATAAAAAGGCTTGACCTTCTAATAAGAGATTTTTTGGATTTCTCAAGACCCAGGCCTTTTACCTTTAAGCAGACCAACTTAGGGGATCTATTGGAAGACATTGTGAAACGCCTCCAGTTGGAGTGGGCCCCAAAAGATGTATCCATCAAGATTACGAAGAATCTAGAAAAGGCATATATTCAGGCTGATCAAGAGGCCCTTGCCAGGGCCATAATCAATATCTTGAAAAACGCTTGCGAGGTATCACCCAAGGATTCACAGGTGACAGTGAGCCTATCGGACCAAGGCTCTTCATACATTCTTACTGTGGCAGACAATGGCCCTGGTATTCCAGATGACATGAAGAACAAGATATTTGAGCCGTTCTTTACAGAAAAATCAAAGGGCACAGGCCTTGGGCTCACACTAACAAAGAAGATAATCGAAGCCCATATGGGCCAGATAGATGTTAAAGACAACACACCAACTGGCACAAAAATAGAAATAACTTTTTGGAAGATAGATAGTTAACAATGGCAAGAATACTAATTGTAGACGACGAAAAGAAGATCAGACACATCCTGTCCATAATGCTTAAGCTTAAAGGATACCATGTTCAGGAAGCTGAAAATGGTAAGCAGGCATTGATGCGTCTGGAAAAGGAATCATTTGATGTGATAATCACTGATCTTCGGATGCCAGAGATGGACGGGTTCCAGCTTCTTGAACAAGTGAAGTCTTCAGATTCTCCCATCCCTGTAATAGTTATCACTGCCTATGCCACTATAGAATCTGCCGTTGAGGCGATGAAAAAGGGGGCGGTAGACTACATAACCAAACCATTTGAGGAAGAACAGATAATCCTGGCTGTAGAAAAGGCCATTGGACTATCCAAGATCATCCAGGAAAACATAGATCTTAAGCGCAAACTTAAAAAGCTTTCAAAGAACAAAGAGATAGTATGTGTATCTGCTGCCATGCAGCAGGTCATGGACCTTGCCCTGAAGGTAGCATCCAAGGCTGACACTACGGTCTTGATAACCGGTGAATCTGGCACGGGCAAAGAGGTTGTTGCACGCTTCATCCACGACAACAGCCCAAGAAAGAACGGAAGATTTGTGGCCTTAAATTGCGCAGCCATAACTGATACTCTGGTGGAAAGTACACTGTTTGGACATGAGAAAGGGGCGTTTACAGGCGCTGACAGATCCAAACAAGGGGTCTTTGAGTACGCTTCAGGTGGCACACTTTTTCTTGATGAAATTGGAGATCTACCATTAGAGGCCCAGGCAAAGCTGCTTAGGGCATTGCAGGAAAAGACAATACAGAGGGTTGGAGGAAACGAATCCATTCCTGTTGATGTAAGGGTAATATGTGCAACCAATCAAGACTTGGAGAAACTGGTTGAACGAGGGGACTTTAGGCAAGATCTATATTTTAGGATAAATGTCTTTCCTATTCACATACCTCCCCTTAGGGAACGTAAAGAGGCAATCATTCCACTTGCAGAGTTCTTTGTCAGGAAGTTTCTGGAATGTGATTCGTCTGAACAACTTATGACAGATGGTGCAAAAAGGATTCTCAAACAATATTCCTGGCCTGGCAACATACGCGAACTTGCAAATACCATTGAAAGGGCATCGATTCTTGCAGGTCTTCCTCCCATCACATCAGAGCACCTTTCGTTTCTGCAAAAACAAAATCTTGGTCCACCTCAAAAGGGTTTCAAGCTACCCGAAGAGGGAATCAACCTGGAAGAGCTTGAAAAGGATCTAATAAGGCAGGCACTTGAAATGACAGGCAAGAATCAGAGCGCTGCGGCCAAGCTCCTTGGACTTACCAGGTCAAAATTTCGTACCAGGCTCAAACAGCTGGAGGAAAACAATTGATTGTGCAAAGGAATAGGGAGCAAAAAAATAATATATTGTTTGCCATTGTCAGCCTTTTATTAATGGTGTCTATGTGGCCTGCCTCAGCTTTGGCCAACTGCACAATACCCACCAAGGTACTATTTGTGGGTGAAGACATCTCTGTGGTAACAAGCGCATCAAAACATCCGGAATCTCCTGAGGATGCTCCAGCAGTTGTTTCCATTGTAGATAGTAAACAGATTAAAAAATATGGCCTTCGTACCCTGGGAGAGGCACTTTCCATGGTGCCTGGTTTCTACATTGCGAATAGAGAAGGTGGAGGACAGCCTTTTTTCAGAGGAATCCCCGACAGCTTTCTTTTCCTGTACGACTCAGTACCAATGACATCTGACAGCACAAAATCAATCTTCCCACTTGGCCAAGAACTGACATTGGATTTTGTCAAACGTATAGAGATAATAAAAGGGCCTGCTTCGGTCTTATGGGGGCCAGATGCCTTTGCAGGGGTAGTGAATATTGTTCCAATGGAAGGAAGAGACGTTGATGGAATCGCCATAAATCTAAGGGCTGGTACACCAGACCATGACGGGCATTTCACCGTACAAATGGGAAAAAATTATGGTATTTGGGAAGGCTTTGTAGCAGTAAGCGCCACTTCCAAAAGGGCATTTGAAGACTATTACAATGTCTTAAAGTGTAAAGATGAACAGGTATGCCCTAATCACTATATAAAAGGCCGCGGAAGACTTGATAACTCCAAATATGTTGAAGCAGTATTCAACCTGTCGTGGAAACAATGGATAAAACTGTCTGGCCGCTGGTCCACAATGACAAACAGATATGTTGTTGGAGAGATGGACTCTGACAAGAGCTGGGCAGCAAAAAAGAAGATCCCTTTCAGGTTTATAAAACTGGAAGCCCAAAAGGGATTTGGATTATATAACTTTCACTTTAGCACCTATTACAGCAAGATACCATTTGAGGAGCAACTCGTAGACGTATCGTGGCATTCAAACAGCCACGTCTACTATGGCGAACTCTTCATGGACAGACAGTTGTGGGATTCTACTGGACTCCTGACCATAGGGACCTCTTACAGATACAACCGGATAACAGGTGCTGTGTTGTCCAAAAGCTTTTTGCCAGACTACCTCCAGCCAGGAAATCCCCTGTTTACTCCAATCATCAACCAAAAAGACTTCAACACCAACCTGTTCTCCATCTATGGACAGTTGAGAAAACATTGGAAATGGTTCGAGCTCTGGGCTGGGCTCAGATTTGACGATCATAGCCAGTATGACAACTCAATCTCCTACAATCTCGGTGCTGGCTGGCATCCAACATCTCCTTTGCGACTAAAATTGTTATTTGGCACTGCCTACAGGACTCCATACAATACCCAACTTGTAAACCGTTCAGACATGGATCCTGAAAAAATACAGAATTTGAGCCTTAACGTCGATTGGAAACCAACTCGCAATCTGCATCTCACTGCAACAGGGTTCTGGAACAAGATCAAGGATCATGTAAACGAAGATCCAAACGGCGGACTTTCCAAACCCAACTCTCAAGATATATATGGCATAGAGGCTACGGTTAGCTGGCGTCCTACCTATTGGCTGAGGTTGTGGATGAATGGCACCTTTTTCAACAACTTTGGAGACGATGAAGACTACAAGATACTTGACTATATTATAATTGAACCAGATGGCTCATTTAAACCCTACTATTCCACATGGCAAACTCCTTTTGAAACCGGCCCTAAAAACATATTCAACATTGGTGCAGAGATGGACCTTTCCACCCAAATAAAGCTCTCTGCCAAGCTCAACTATGCAAGTTCTGCAACCGGCTATTACAATAAAGGAACTGAAAAGTTCTCAAGCACTAATATGTGGACCACAGATCTGACTGGAATTTATCAGGATGTCTTTTTTAGGCATCTTGATGCCCAGGTTGCCATCAAGAACCTATTCAATCAACGTTAT
>JAMOUE010000351.1 GCA_027068235.1 Deltaproteobacteria bacterium
TACATCTCCGGCCTTTTCACCAAAAATCGCCCGTAACAGCTTTTCCTCAGGTGAAAGTTGCGTCTCGCCCTTTGGAGTAACCTTTCCTACAAGGATGTCACCTGCCTTCACCTCTGCACCAATACGCACTATTCCAGATTCATCCAGATTCCTAAGGGCCTCTTCGCCAACATTTGGAATATCCCGTGTGATCTCCTCGCGGCCAAGCTTGGTGTCCCTGGCCTCTATCTCAAACTCTTCAATGTGGACAGAGGTATAAACATCATCCTGAACTATACGTTCACTTACAATGATGGCGTCCTCAAAGTTGTAACCACGCCAGGGCATAAAGGCCACAACCACGTTTTTGCCAAGGGCTAACTCGCCATATTTAGTGGATGCACCGTCAACCAACACCTGCCCTTTCTTTACCCTTTGGCCTGGCTGCACAATGGGAATCTGGTTGATGGTAGTGGTCTGGTTGGACTTTTGATATTTAATGAGCTTGTGGATTTCAACCTCAACTGGCTTTCCTGTCTCAGGATCTTCGTCATAACCAACCACCAAACGATTGGCATCCACGTCCTCAATCCAGCCATCCCTTTTGGCCATAATGGTAACGCCAGAATCCCTTGCAACGGCTTTCTCAATGCCAGTGCCAACTATTGGTGCATCACACTGGAGCAAGGGCACGGCCTGACGCTGCATGTTCGAACCCATAAGGGCGCGGTTAGCATCGTCATTTTCCAAAAAGGGAATAAGTCCAGAGGAGACCGAAACCATCTGATTCGGTGCAATATCTATTGCAGTAACCTCCTCTGCCGGCACCATGATAAACTCACCCTTGCGCCTAACACCAACAAAGTCCTCGACTATCTTACCATCTTTATCCATCTCAACAGTGGACTGACATACTGTTTCTTCCTCTTCTTGAGAGGCCGTGAGATAGACAATCTCATCTGTAACCTTCCTATTCTTAACCCTCCTGTAGGGAGTCTCGATAAAGCCGTATTCATTTACCCTTCCATAGGCGCTAAGAGAAACAATAAGCCCAATATTTGGACCTTCAGGAGTCTCAATAGGACAGATCCTGCCGTAATGGGTGGGGTGCACGTCCCTTACTTCGAAGCCGGCCCTTTCCCTTGAAAGACCGCCAGGACCAAGGGCCGAGAGCCTACGTTTATGTGTTATCTCAGACAATGGATTGGTCTGGTCCATAAACTGTGAAAGCTGACTCGAACCAAAAAACTCCTTTATTACCGATGTAACTGGTTTGGGGTTAACCAGATCGTTTGGCATAAGGGCTTCCACCTCTTGTAGAGTCATGCGCTCCTTAATAGCCCTTTCCATCCTCACAAGACCAATCCTGTACTGATTCTCTATGAGCTCTCCTACAGAACGGACACGCCTATTTCCAAGATGGTCAATGTCATCAACTGGCCCCTGTGTATCTTTTAAATGGACAAGCTCCTTTACTATGGCGACTATATCTGAATTCAGAAGCACTCTTTGGGTAAGAGGAACATCCATACCCAGGCGCTGGTTCATCTTGTAGCGCCCTACCTCAGACAGATCATAGGTATCTGGATTGAAAAATAGTGAATGAAAAAACTTTTCTGCCACCTCAGCAATAAGAGGGGAACTTGGCCTTAGTCTGCGATATATCTCAAGAATGGCCTCTTCCTGACCCTCCACTTTGTCCAAAAGAAGGGTGTCTCTGATGGAAGAACTAACCTTGATGCCATCGATAAAGAGTGTCTGAATCTCTGTAATTCCATTTTCCCTAAGTATTGTAAGGTCATCTTCTGACAACCTGGTATTTTTAGGGATCAGGATTTCTCCTGTAGCAGGATCAACCACATCCTGGGCTGCTATCTTGCCTACAAGATCCTCCTCATTCACAGGAACCCTTTCGATTCCAAGGTCCATTAGCTTCCTGAGCATGGTCTTTGAGAACTTTCTGTTTTTCTTGAGAAGGACCTCACCGGTTTCAGGATGAACAACCTCAACCGTGGCCCTTTGCCCTTGAAGAAGCTCAGGAATCAACTTCCTATAAACAAGCCTTCCTTCCAGGTAGTAGGTATCCCACTGATAAAATTCTTTTAAGATATCGTCAGTGCTAAGCCCAATGGCCTTTAAAAGAATGGTTGCTGGAAACTTTCTCCTACGGTCTATTCGTACATGCAAGATATCCTTGGGATCAAACTCAAAATCCAACCAAGACCCTCTAACTGGGATTACCCTACAGGAATATAAAAGCTTTCCACTTGAGTGGCTTTTGCCCTTGTCGTGATCAAAAAATACTCCTGGGGATCTTTGCAACTGGCTGACCACCACCCTCTCTGTTCCATTTATGATAAATGTTCCAGTCCTTGTCATTAAGGGGATGGTCCCAAAGTAAATCTCTTGTTCCTTAATATCCCTGATACTTTGTGCCCCAGTCTCCTTATCTACATCATAGGACAAGAGCCTTATGACAATCTTTACCGGTGCCTCATAGGTGCTTCCCCTTTGGAGACACTCTTCTTGGGTGTATTTGGGCTTTCCTACGCTATACTGGACAAACTCCAGGGAGGAGGCCCCAGTAAAATCTTGTATGGGGAACACTGATTTGAAAACTGCCTGAAGCCCCATATCCTTTCTGGCCTCAGGATTTACATCCTTTTGCAGAAACTTCTCATAAGGCCCTTGCTGAACGGCAATGAGATGGGGAATTTCTATTATTCTCTCAACCTTACCGAAATTTTTTCTCAAGGGAAAATTCTGAATACTCAACATAGACGCTGCCTCTAATTGGCTTCTAGAAGATTTTTAAAACTTTTGATGTGATAGACCGTGAAAAACAAAAATGAGGACGCCTCCTGCGAGGCGCCCTTGGATAACCGAAAGTTATTTGATTTCGACCTTGGCTCCAACGGCCTCGATCTGTTCCTTGATCTTTTCTGCCTCTTCCTTTGATACACCTTCCTTGACAGGCTTGGGTGCACTTTCAACAAGCTCCTTGGCTTCTTTGAGACCAAGTCCAGTAACTGCCCTAACTTCCTTGATAACCTTGATTTTCTGGGAACCTACATCGGCGAGAATTACGTCAAACTCAGTCTTTTCCTCTTGAGCTCCACCTGCATCACCACCAGGAGCAGCACCAGCGGCAGCCACTGCAACAGGGGCGGCAGCACTGACACCAAACTTATCCTCTAATTCTTTGATGAACTCTGAAAGTTCAAGAACGGTCATATTTGAAATAAATTCGATTACATCTTCTTTTGTAACAGCCATTTGCTAAATTCCTCCTGATATAAAAAATGTAAAAATTTCTACTGTTGTTTTTGTTCCTCGATTGCCCTAAGTGCATAGAGAAGCTTGCGCGGTATTCCTGCAAGTACCTGAACCAAATTGGTTGGCGTGGCAATAAGCACAGAAAGAAGCTGTCCCAGCAACACCTCTCTGCTTGGAAGCTTGGACAATGCCTCAAGAGAACTGGCATCAACGATTTTACCGTTCAAGATTCCAGTCCTGAGCTTCAGCGCCTCGTGGTCCTTTCCAAACTCCACAAGGACCTTTGCCACTGCAACAGGGTCCTCATAGGCAAAAACCGCTGCATTAGGACCATTGAAATAGTCTAACAGGGCCTCGCCTTCCGTACCTTTAACGGCAAGCCTCAAAAGCGTATTCTTGGCAACCTTCATCTCACCCTGTACATCCCTGAGCTTTGATCTAAGCTCATTCACCTCGGACACCTTGAGTCCTGGGAAGTTTACCAGGGTGACAGCTACCGCCCTCTGGAACTTGTCATTGAGCTCCTCAACAAGGGCTTCCTTTTCCTTTCGTGTTAATGGCAATTTGCATCCCCCCTTTCTACCATAGGCAGTTATTTTTTACTGCCAAAGGCAGAGGTCACACCGGTCTCGGTAGGTGAGGTATAATCAGACACCTCATTAAACACCAGGTACCTACTGTCTTTGACTTTGTGGGCGTTCATGAATGAACGCAGGTATCTCTAAACAGGTATTTTAGGCGGCAGCACTCTTTAATTCAGAAGGATCCAGCTTCACTCCTGGCCCCATGGTGGCGGACAGGGCGACACCCTTTACATAGGTGCCCTTTGCTGATGCCGGCTTCATCCTGAGTATGGTCTCAGCAACTGCTGCAAAATTCTCCTTTAACTTTTCTGGTCCAAAAGACACTCGACCTATTGGTATATGAACAACTCCAGCCCTATCAACTCGAAAGTCAACCTTTCCACCCTTTATATCCTTCACCGCCTTGCCGATATCAAAAGTGACTGTACCTGTCTTGGCATTGGGCATAAGACCTCTAGGGCCTAGGATACGGCCAATCTTACCAACTTGGCCCATCATGTCAGGAGTTGCCACCACCTTATCAAAATCGAGCCAACCTTCCTTGATTTTCTCTATAACATCTTCTGCACCAACATAATCGGCCCCTGCTTCTTGGGCCTCTTTTGCCTTTTCTCCCTTGGCTATTGCAAGTACCTTGACGGTCTTTCCTGTTCCGTGAGGTAGAACCACAGAACCTCTTATGTTCTGGTCGGCCTTCCTAGGATCGACTCCAAGATTTATGGCCATATCTACGCTTTCGTCAAAATTGGCATAATGGGTAGCCAACACCTTTTCTATGGCCTCATCCAACATGTACTTCTTAGTTGTATCAATAAGTTCCTTAACTTTACGATATTTCTTGCCTCTTTTAACCATGACTTGTCACCTTCGCACTAATCTACCACTTCAATTCCCATACTGCGGGCCGTGCCCTCTATGGTTCTCATGGCTGCGTTAAGATCGGCTGCTGTCAGATCAGGCATCTTCGTTTTGGCAATTTCCTCAACCTGAGCCCTGGTCACCTTTCCAACCTTATCTCTATTTGGAACACCCGAGCCCTTTTCTATACCAGCTGCCTTTTTCAAAAGCACTGAGGCAGGAGGCGTCTTCAATACAAAGCTGAAGGACCTGTCAGCATAAACTGTAATGAGTACAGGTATAATCATACCAGCCTGATCTGCCGTTTTGGCATTAAAGGCCTTGACAAACTCCATTATGTTAACACCCTGCTGTCCAAGAGCAGGACCCACTGGAGGGGACGGACTGGCCTGTCCGGCCGGTATCTGCAACTTAATATATCCAGCTATCTTTTTAGCCATGACAAACTCCCAATATATCTAAAAATTAATAAAAAATTTAACTGACCCTTTGAATATGGCCAAATTCCAGCTCAACTGGAGTTGATCTTCCAAAAATCGATACAAGCACGCGCACCTTGCCCTTATCTGGCTTTACCTCATCCACAACGCCTGTAAAATTGGCAAAGGGCCCCTCTGTAATAATCACCTTTTCACCCTTTTGGTAATCGTATTTAGGACGAGGCTTCAGAGACCTCTCCTCCATCTGCCTGATTATCTTTTCAGCCTCATGCTCAGGAAGAGGAACAGGATTTTGCTGTCCTCCTACAAAACCTGTTACCTTTGGAGTATCCTGCACCAGATGCCAGGTGTCCTTATTAAACTCCATCTTTATCAGTATGTAGCCAGGGTAGACCTTCCTAGAAGACGTCCTCTTTTCACCCTTAACAATCTCCACCACCTTTTCAGTCGGAACAATGATCTCAGAAAACTTCTCTTGCATACCATACTGCTTGATACGCTCTTCAAGGGAGGCTTTTACCTTGTTCTCAAAGCCTGAATAGGTATGGACGATATACCACTTGTGAGCCATTATAGACAGCCTCTTGCCTTAATCAATTAGGGTGCCTACCAATTTGGACAAGGAGATATCAACAAGTCCCAGGTAGGCTGCGAAAAATACAGAAATAGCCAGGACGGCGATGGTCATTGAGACCGTCTCCTTCCTGCTGGGCCACGTAATTTTATCGAATTCTGCCCTAACGTCACGCAAGTACTGCTTAAAGGCCTGAATACGACTAACAGGCGTGCTACTTGCCTGTTCCTGTTTTGGTGCAGTTACAGACTTAGCAGCTCCTTCGCCTGAAGAGATCTTTGCACTAACACCTTGAGCAGTAGTTTGCTGTGCTGTCTTTAGCTTTCTGACCTTTTTCTTTGTCACTTTTGGACTGTGCCCCGTATTCAACAAAATTGGCAGGCCAGGAGGGACTCGAACCCCCAACACCCGGATTTGGAGTCCGGTGCTCTACCATTAGAGCTACTGGCCTGCATTTATTATTTCATTTTTATTTCTTTGTGTAGCGTGTGTTTCCTATCAAACGGACAATACTTTTTTAGCTCCAGCTTGTCTGGCGTTGTCCTTTTGTTTTTTGTAGTTGTATAGTTTCTGCGTTTACATACAGTACAACGCAAAATTATCTTTTCCCTCATAGCAGTTTCCTACTCAATTATCTTGCTAACGACACCAGCACCAACAGTACGTCCACCTTCCCTGATGGCAAACCTAAGACCTTCTTCCATGGCTATGGGCTGGATCAACTCCGCCTTGATCTTTACATTGTCACCGGGCA
>JAMOUE010000352.1 GCA_027068235.1 Deltaproteobacteria bacterium
CTAATGGCAAAATACTTATTTTGCTTTTTTTGATATTACCAGTTTATTTTGTGAGGCTTAGCTTAATTATCCATCAAATATAATGAATCCTTGTAATTAATTTAAAATCTTTTGCTCTTGCCCCTGCCTATTTTGAAAATCGACTATTTGGAAATATGGCTTTAAGATTTATAAAAATAAGTGTGGTGTGATATTTGCGTTGAAGATGAAGCAGTCTTTTAAAATGTATGTCTCACATACAAATATTGCAGATATGCTTGTGATGAACTTAACTCCATAGAAATTCTTTCAGTCCAGATGCCCGTTTTGTATCTGTTTTAATACATGTTCTCAGTTCCTCTTTTGTTCCCCACAAGATGACCTTTTTCCTTGCCCTTGTTACAGCAGTGTAAAGCATTTCTCGTGTTGCCAGTGGACTAGATGCGGGAGGCAGGATAACTATTACCTTTTCATATTCAGAGCCTTGACTTCTGTGAACTGTTATTGCCCATGCTGAATCAAATGGCGGAAGTTGGTAATGTGCAATTGAGCGGATGCCTCCATCTCCATCCTCGAACCATGCTGCTATTTCTCCGTTTGTACGCCTCCAAAATATACCTGTGTCACCATTGAAAAGATCGGTCATGTAATCGTTTTGATTGATAATAATAGGCATAGGCTGAAACGGCCCTTTTTGGGGAAAAAGGTTTATTCTTTTTTGAATATGTTGTGTGATAAAATTATTTATAAACTCAACTCCCCGTGGCCCTTTTTTGAGAGTACATAGCACCTTAAGCTTGCCTAAGCACTTTAGCCCTTCTTCAGGGTTTGAGGCCTTTAGCAGTTCATCTAGCCACGGGTCAATGTGCATTTTGATCAATGTATCAAGCCCATATTTATTTGATGATATTATCTTTACTGTTTCCTGGGTTGTTGTGGCTGGAGGTTTTTTTGACATTAGAATCTGAATGGCATTATTTTCATCTCCTTGATTAATGGCCTTTGAAAACCTATAAAGATCACTACTTCTTGAAAATCTATAGTTTCGTTCCAGCTCTACAATACTGTCTCTAAGGCTTTGTTGGCTTTTGCAAAGGGATTTTTTGACCGAGCTTGGTAGGTTTTCCTTGGCCTTTTTCATTAATCTTCTAAATTCATCCGAGTAGTCTCCAACTTCAATGCCATGGGATACGTCTCCAAGTACACTTCCAGCCTCTACTGAAGCGAGTTGGTCTTTATCTCCTATAATGACAATAGTGGTATTTGGAAATACACTTTCCATGAGGTGAGTCATCATGGGTAGATCAACCATTGAGGCCTCATCTAAAACTACCAGATCAAATGGAAGGGGTTTTTTAGGTCCAAACCTAAAGCGCCCTGGAGTTCTGCCAGCACCAAGCAGCCTATGAAGGGTCTGGGCCTGCGAAGGAATTACCTGGGCTATCTTGTCTGGAAGATCAAGTGAGGTCTTGGCCTTGGCAACCGATTCTGAAAGCCTTGCCGCTGCCTTGCCAGTTGGTGCACAAAAGGCCACATTTAGGGCATTGCCTGTAACAGCAAATGAAGCAGCCTGCATAACAGCAGTGAGCCCTGTAACTGTCCTGGTTTTGCCTGTACCAGGCCCTCCTGAAATTACAACAATTCTTCCTAGAATTCC
>JAMOUE010000353.1 GCA_027068235.1 Deltaproteobacteria bacterium
AATGATCGTTGCATATTTATTAACTCATGTTACGCAGTAGCGGTCTGAACCGCTACATCATGTTGGAGCTTACGGAGCTCCTTGAAAGCTTGTTGCAAAGCACTCAAATAAAGTTGCGACTTCAATTGATAGTGATTCCGTTTCGTTTTCACCTTGAGCCATTCCAACTTCACATAGGCTCGCAAGGCCGCTACAAAATGGTTGGTTTGAGTAGTTTCTGTCCGAGTTGGTGATTTTGCCAATGAGGCGTTTTGTTTGAGTGACCGGTGATATTCCTCCACGTTCCATCGTTTTTGATAGATTGTGGCAATCTGGTCAGCAGTCAGACTCAGATCGCTGGTCACCAGATAGCGTACCCCTGTTGAGCCATCTTCGTTTTTGAAGACCTGGCGGATGACATGGAGAGAAAATGACACCCCCTCCAAGAAAATCACGACAGGCGTATCTTCTGGCAACGCCAGTTCGCTGATGCGCTGATACTGACCTCGGGCCTTGGCTTTTTCGGAAAGCGCAACCTTCCGATTTTCCTTCAAGCCCATGATGAAATCCTTGCTCAAGTCCAGTTTCACAAAACGCATATTCTCAGCAGAAGCAAACCAAATGTCATTCAGAACATACTGAAACGGTATTTCATTCTGTACTGCCTGCTTGACAAGACGGCGATAACGCTCATTTTTGGTCTCTTTGCTTTTCCGTTTCCTTTTACCTGTCTTTTTATCTTCGTACCTCTCCGTCTTGCTTACAAGCTCGAAGCCAACGGGCAAGGAAACATCCTGAGCGTGATACAAGGCTGTCACAAAATTGATGCCTTTCACTGTGCGTCCCTTGGCATGATCATAATGCCAGCAGACGATGTCGTTTTCATCGGTATAAGGCTTTTCCTCAATGGAATCATCTACAATCAGTACGCCATCTTCTCGTTGAATCTGACGTACATAGGGTTTGACGAACAACCACCATTCTTTCGAAGTCAATTTCTTGCCCGACAACATGCGAGTAACTTGATCGTGGCTAACAGAGCCATTCATCAACTTTGATAAGCCAGTTGCCGTTGTTTGTCCGAATGAGCTGAGCAGATAATCAGAATAGAGGTCTGCAATATCTTGAGTCATGATGACCACCTCCTCATGTTGATTTTGGACTTCTATTTTACCTCCATTCACTTTCTTGCCGTATATTCACGATGCAAGTGCGTAACATGAGTTATTAACTTGTTAATGTACAAAGTCAAGTTTAGGTTCACGGAGAAAAATCCTCCGAATCTCCTACTTTTTCCCTCTGTGCTCTCTGTGCCTCCGTGGTGAGGTTTTTATGTTCGGTTAGAAGGCTCGTTGGCTTATTTCCGATCATGTCTAATTATAACTTTTGGGTTACTCGCCAAAATTTTTTTAGGGCTTTGGTGTCTTAGTTCTTTTAGTGGTTTATGGGGTAAGTACGTGCATCGTTACGAACCTTTAGGGGCAGGAGGGCATCTCCATAATTTCTCCATACTTTCTCCCCAACTTCTCCAAAATTTTCACGTATACTGAAGAGGAAATCAGGAAAACATCTGACTTCTCGACATCAATTCACATCATTTACTTTCCACACCTTTACGGAGGTTTTTAATCATAATGAAAAACATGAAAACATTTCT
>JAMOUE010000354.1 GCA_027068235.1 Deltaproteobacteria bacterium
AATACTCTTAAAGTCGCACACGCCACAGCCTTGGCACTCGTTGAAACGGCAATCAGGGGTGTATTTGCCTTGCTGGGCCCTTTTCTTCTCGAGCCTTAAGAAGGCCTTTTTTACTCCAGAATCTATGTGGTCCCAATAAAGTGGGGCCTTTTCATCCATTGGTTGAAGATAGGACGAAAGATCTATTTCAAGCTTGGCAGCAGCCTCTTCATAAATCTCCGGGCGCAAATTGTCTGTCCAGGCATCAAGCCTTGCCCCCATTGTCCAGGCCTTGTGTAAAAGCCTAGACAGTCGTCTGTCGCCGCGTGAAAATACTCCTTCTAAAAACGATTGCCTTGGGTCATGCCATTTGACCTTAAATGCCTTCCTTCGCAGCCCCTTTTTGATGATGGCAAGGCGTCTTCTTGATTCCTCAACCGAGATCTGACCTTCCCACTGAAAGGGCGTTTGAGGCTTTGGCACAAATGTTCCAATACTAGCGGTAACCTGTACAGACCCCTTGAAGTTTTTTATCTTATCAGCCTGGGCCCTAACTTTTTTAACTAGCTCAACAAGCTCAATAAGATCTTGATCAGTTTCTCCAGGAAGCCCAATCATGAAGTATAGCTTCACGTTTTTCCAGCCCCTTGCAAAGGCTTCCTTTACCGTATTAAGCAGGTCTTCTTCTGTTATTCCCTTATTTATGGCCTTTCTTAGCCGTTCACTGCCAGCTTCGGGAGCAAGGGTTATCCCTGTTTTCCTAACCCTTTTGATTTGGTCCATTATATTATCTGTTAGAGTGCCTACCCGTAGAGAAGGAAGAGATACAGAACAGTGTTGTGGTACAAACTCATCCATTACCCTTGGTATGAGTTCTTCAATTGCAGTGTAGTCACCAGTACTTAATGAAAGCAAAGAAACTTCTTCCCAGCCAGTTGCTTTAATGCCGCGAAGGGCTGTGTTAACTATTTGCTCAACACTTTTTTCTCTGACTGGTCTGTAAATGGTGGTGGCTTGACAGTAACGGCATCCTCTTGTGCATCCCCTGGCTATTTCAACCCCAAGCCTATCATGCACAATCCGTATATTTGGTACTAGAGGTGCTTGGATTTCAATCTCTGGAGATAAATCTGCAACAATCCTTCGATTGATCCTTTTAGGGGCAGGCTCCATGGCCTCAATGCCAAGAAAAGCTTCATCTGGGCCATATAGTGGCCTGTATAATTGCGGTACATAGATGCCTCTTATAGTGGCGAGTTTTTCAAGGAGTTGTCTTTTTGTCCACCTATGCGTTTTCTGTTCCTTAATGGCCTGATTAATCTCAATTATGGCCTCCTCACCGTCTCCTATGACTATGGCATCGAAGAGTTCTGCAACAGGTTCTGGATTCAGGCAGCAGCTTCCTCCGCCAAGGATGAGTGGCCAACTGCCTTCAAGCCTTTGGTGATTGAAGAATGGAATGGAGGCAAGGTCTAGAATGGTGAAGATGTTGGTGTAACAAAGTTCGTATGGAAGCGTAATGGCAAGGATGTCAAAGTCCTTTAAAGGGCGTCTTGTTTCCAGGCCAAAAAGAGCCTTAGAGTGCTTTCTTAGAAGGTTCTCCATGTCCAGGTCAGGGCAGTAGCACCTGTCTGCCAGTAGATGCTCCTGTCGGTTTATGATGTCATACAAGATCAGAAGCCCCTGGTGAGACATGCCTATCTCATAAAGGTCTGGAAATATACAGCAGGTGCGTATATCAGCCTGACTCCAAGGTTTGTTCCAGGCGTTTTTCTCGCCACCTATGTATCTTCCAGGTTTGTTTACAAGGCCAAGTATTTCTTGCAGGTTCATCACGTAAGCTCCAAAAGCTCTCTCAACTCATTCCAGCTACCTATTCTGGCAAAGGGTGTCTGACCTTGATTCCAGGGCTGATTAAACACTATGGGTTTTAGACCTGCCTTGTGGATGTTGTGGCATGTTTCAAGGTGGTCTTCCACGAAAAATGTTTTGCCAAGTTTTTTGAGGACCTTGGGTTTCAAGTCATGTTGGCCGGTAGCAAGTACCTTTATCTTATCAGGTGGCACATCTTGCAAAACCGTCTTGAGCCATATTTCAATTGGCCTTTGCACTGGTCTTGCCGTGACAAAGTAGAGAGGGGCATGATTTGATATCTGGCTAAGCGTTTCTATGGCCCCATCAATTGGTTTTAGCTTGGTGCCAAATGGATCTTCAAGTATTTGATTTATTATCGACTTTATGGTCTCGTCAGGAATGCCAAGGCAGTCTTCAAGCCAGTAGGATGTGATCTGTTCTTTTCGTATGGAGTTGATGCCAAATTGTTTTTTGGCTACATGTATGAAGGAAGACATGGTGTCTGCCACCACTCCATCTATGTCAAAGGCGATATCATGCGGTTTTATCTTTATCATCATGTCCTTTTGGTGTAACTTCATAGGGTTATTCAATTCAATATCACTTTCTCATAGGAGCTGATTATGCACAAGCGCATGCTCGTACTGAGGTTTCCCCCAGAGATTACAGATAAGCCCATAGTTTGCAGCCTGAGCCGGGAATATAATCTCTGTTTCAATATACTCAAGGCTACAATACTCCCTGGCCACGAGGGAATTATGATATTGGAACTAAGTGGCCATAAGAAGCATGTTCGAGAAGGGTTAAAGTACCTGAGAGAACAGGGAGTTAAGGTTAAGTCAGTTGCACAGGAGATCAGGAGAAACGATGATCTTTGTTTTATGTGCGGTGCATGTACTGGCATCTGCCCTACAAGGGCACTTTATGTAGATAAGGATACGAGAGAGGTTGTATTTGATCCGGATAATTGCAAAGGATGTGGGCTTTGCGTGGCAGTTTGTCCGGTAAGGGCCATGGAGATAAGGTTTGCTGCAGAGAAGCTCTTGAGCTGATTGTATGCCAAGGTCTGTTCTTGTCCTGGTAAGCGGTGGTGTAGATAGTTGTGTTGCCTCATATCTTTTGAAAGAAAAGGGCCTGGATGTGGCAGGCCTCTTTCTTAGGATGACAGGTACTTCTGAAGAGGAAGCTTCACTTAATCGGGCGGCCAGAATCCTTGATCTCCTTCGGGTAGATCTTCATGTAAAGGATGTTAGAGAACAATTTAAAAAAGAGATAATAGATTATTTTGAAAAGAGTTATTTGGCGGGCCTTACCCCAAATTGCTGCTGCATATGCAACTGGAAGATCAAGGTAGTTACAGCTCTCGAGTTTGCCCAAAGCCATGGGCACGATCTTATTGCAACAGGTCATTATGCCCGTATTCAGACAGGAAAAGGTCCGCTTCTTCTTACAGGCCGTGATAGCAAAAAGGACCAAAGCTATTTTCTTCATCAGATTAAGTCATGGGCACTTGAAAGAATGATATTACCCCTTGGAGATATGAGAAAGGATGATGTCAAAAAGATAGCAAAGGATCTTGGCTTTTACCGTTTTATTCAGGGTGAGAGTCAGGATATCTGCTTTTTTAAAGGGGATTACAGAGCCTTTTTTAGAATGGGTAACACTAGCTATTGTAGGCCCGGGCCAATAGTTACGAAGGATGGCAGGATACTTGGTACTCATAGGGGCATTTGCAATTATACCGTAGGGCAAAGAAGAGGGCTTGGAATACCTGACTCTACACCTTTTTACGTAATTGAGATCAAGGCCAGTGAGAATAGTATCGTTGTTGGTAAACAGGAGGACCTTTTTCAAAGGGAGGTAGTGGTTCAGGATGTTAATTGGCTGCTTGAACCATTACGAGATGGTTCAATGGACTTTGATGTAAAGATAAGGTCTAGACACAAGGCAGCTCCTGCAAGGGTAAAGATCTTAGGTAATGATATAAAACAGGTAAAGGTGGTCTTTTCTAAGCCGCAAAGAGCGGTTACACCAGGCCAGTTTGCAGTCTTTTACAAGGGGCAGGCAGTAGCAGGAGGTGGCCAGATTTGCGCGTAGCCATCTATACACTTGGTTGCAAAGTCAATCAGTTTGAGTCCTGGGCCATAGAGGAGCAGTTTGAGTCCCTGGGATGCCAGATTGTCTCATGGAAAGAAGAGGCAGACATTTATGTTGTAAATACCTGTGCGGTTACATCAAAGGCTGCCTATCAGTCGCGCCAGGTGTTGAATCGATTGAGAAGAGAGCATCCCAAAGCAAAGATTATTGCAACTGGTTGCCATGTTCAGACAGATCCGGCCATGATAATGGAATCGGTAGGCACAGGGGTGTGCCTTGCAGGTAATGAGCAAAAGCCTCTCATTGCTTCTATGTCCATCAAGCATACAGGCTGCACAGGGATATTTATTAGTGATATTTCGAGGGTGAAAGAGATTTCGCCCCTTTTCGTTTCAAGACCTCCTAGGGGAAGAACCAGGGCTTTTTTGAAGATTCAAGATGGTTGTAATGCATTTTGTTCTTACTGCATAGTTCCGTATGCTAGAGGCAGGAGCAGAAGTTTGCCTGAAGATATGATAGTAAAGCAGGTGATGGATCTTGCTGAGAAGGGCGTAAAAGAAGTGGTGCTCACTGGTATACATATAGGGTTTTATGGAAGGGATCTTAAAAATGGGTTATCTCTCTTGTCACTTTTAAAGGAGCTTTGCAGTAATTTTCCAGAGGTGAGATTCAGATTAAGTTCCATAGAGGCTACAGAGCTTAGTGACGAGTTGTTGGAGTGGGCTTCAGAAACTGGGAACTTTTGTAGACATTTTCATATTCCCCTTCAAAGTGGATCTACGAAGGTTCTTAAGGATATGAATAGACGCTATAACCCAGAAGATTTTGAGGAACTTATTTTCAAGATAAAGGAGCGCATCCCTCTTTGTGGAATTGGTACGGATGTCATGACGGGTTTCCCTTCAGAAGGAGAAGAAGAGTTTAAACATACCGTTGAACTTCTTGAAAGAGTACCAATTACTTATCTTCATGCCTTTCCATATTCACCCAGGCCTGGAACCGTGGCAGCGGCAATGCCTTGCAAGACAACAAGAAAAGAGGCAAAAGAGAGGGCCAGGCAGATTATTGATCTTGGCAGGGAGAAGAGGGCAAGATTTTGTCAACAGATGGTTGGAAAGAATATCAAGGTTCTAGTGGAAGGCAGAGGAGACCGGGAAAATGTGTTCAAGGGGCGCGGTGACAATTACGTAGAAATCCTCATGGAATCAGAAACTGATCCCACAGGTAGATTAATTGATGTAAGTTGCCTTCAATCAATTGGAGATGCGCTTATTGGCACCCCTTGTTAATCACTCTTTAAGTAATTCATTTACTGTTTCTTTTAGCATATTGATTGAATATGGCTTAGGCACAGCAGCGTCAAAACCGCCATCTCCTGCCTTTGTTTTTAACTCTTCATGAGAATGACCACTTGACACTATTGCCTTAACATTCGGGTCAATTTTTTTGATCTCCTTGAGCACTGTTGCCCCATCCATATCTCCAGGCAATGTCATATCAAAGAGCACCAAGTTAAAAGGTTGGCCCTGTTCCTTTGCTTTTTTGAATTCCTGGATTGCGGCTTCGCCGGTTGTAACTGATGCCACATCAAAACCTATGAGTTGAAAGATGTCGGAAACCAGCTCCAGTATCATCTCTTCATCATCTAATACCAAGACCCTCTTGACTTCTGACATGTTAACTCCCCACTGATAACACTGATGGATTCCGTGGATAGATACTTATAAACATATTCTCTGTGTATCGGTAATAATTCCAAAGTTAGTTATTATAATCATGAATTTCAAAAATTACAGGAAAAAATAAATTTGTTTCAAATAGTAGGATTGTTAATCGGATTGGGAGGATCAGTGTGTCAAATTCTATATTACACCTAGGTATTGACCTATCTTGAGATCTTCACCAATTATATGTTCCATAAGCCAATGTTGGAGAAAGGCAACGAGTTCCTGTGTAGACCAGTCGCGGCCATTTTTTAGGTCAACAAGAATGGTAGCTACTTCGTGGACTAAGTTTTTGTGGAGTTTTTTATGTCTATGAAGATCAGGAAAGTTTATTTTTTTCATGACCTCTTCTTCACTTTTGAAGTGAAATTTAACATAGTCAACAAGTTCTCTTAATACCAAGGCGATTACCCTTTCTTCATCTTCAGAGGCTATGGAATTTTCTAGTTTGATGAGTAGCTGAACAAGAACTTTATGCTCATCATCTATTTTTTTTATTCCAGTTGAAAATGCATTTTGCCACTTCATGAATACACCTCCCATGCAAAGAAGCCCTAATATGGAAACAAGAGGCTTATACTTTTATGATCAACTATTTTGTTTTATCGGTATAATTTGGAAGAAAGATAAACGTAAACAAATTTTTTACATCAATAATCATTGCTATAAAGAAATATCGTTCTACAATTAGAGACTATCAAATTTTTTTCTAAGTAAAACAAAAACTTTTGCAACCACTCATGTCATTTATTAAGTTTTAAAAACTATGATGAAAAGATATTTAGTACCTGCCATATATGTCTCA
>JAMOUE010000355.1 GCA_027068235.1 Deltaproteobacteria bacterium
GTTGAGGGATAGTTGCCATTACAGGCTTTCTACCCTGCCCCCAAGGCCAGATGGCATTGGCTGGCCGCTTCCCCTGTTCAATGCGTTTTAGATTGATTGGATGTCTATGAAAGAGATTTATTGCCTTTTTCAACACTTCATAAAGCAAAGGTTCCTCTTCGTAAACCCTCCAGGCCTCGGTTACGTCATGGCCAGTATAGTCATGTGGAGGAACAGTGGCTAAACCTTCCGGGCCACCACGCCAAAGAAGCAGATGCCTGTAACTAATACCAGGGAAAAGCTCGAAGGAACGACTCTTTACTATATCAGCCAGTTCATTTATGAGGGTAAGGGCCTCTTCCGTCGAGATGTGGCCTGCACTGTAGTCATCCATAAAGACCCTTCCATCCCTAAAACCTAGGGTAACAAGATTGCACCTAAAGGCTACATCTTCTGGATTCATCTTTACCCCCATGGCTGCAGCCTCAAGGGGTCCTCTGCCTGTATAGTATTTGTGTGGATCGTAGCCAAGAAGAGCCATATTGGCTACATCGCTTCCTGGAGGCAGTTCATCAGGGATTGTTTTGGCAAGCCCAAACTCTCCAAGCCTTGCAATAAGATCCATAAAGGGTGTTCTGGCTGCCTGCAGAGCAGTCTTATTGCCAATGGTCTCAACTGGGAAATCTGCCATTCCATCCCCAATAAGTACAACATATTTTTCTACTGGATGGGATATAGGCTCTACTTCCTCTTGAATATTATTCTCCTTGTCATTGACGGATTTTGCATCAGCCATGGCTACGACTCCTCCAATGCCTTCATATCTTCTATACGAATAATCATTGTCTCGTCCAGGATGAAGTCCTGAGAATCTATCGCTTTTAAGGCCTTTCTAACCTTTCCTTCTTTTGCCTCGTGGGTAAGCATAACTATGGGTACAGACGAAGCTCCATGAGCCCTACCTTTTTGCACAACTGAGTTAATGCTGATCTCTTCCATTCCTAGGATACCTGCAATCTTTGAAAGCACTCCTGGTTTATCTTGAACCGTAAAACGAAAGTAGTATTGACATGAAACGGATTCCACAGGCTTTATAGATGGTTCTTTAATTGACTCAAAAGGTATAGACAGAGCTGGCACCCTACCAGGGCAGCCCTTTACAATATCTCTTGCAATATCAACAACATCTGCCACAATGGCACTGCCAGTTGGCATCTGACCTGCCCCCATTCCATAAAGCATTACCTTGCCAACGCTATCACCTACAAAATATACGGCATTAAATGCCCCATTTACCTGTGACAATAGATGATCCCTTGGAATCATGGTGGGATGTATTCTCACATCGACTTGCTGGTCACTATTCTTTTTTCCTATGGCAAGTAACTTGATGCTATAACCAAGTTCAGTGGCAAAAGAGATGTCAAGGGGTGTTATCTTTGAAATACCTTCGGTATAGATGTCTGAAAGGCCAATCTTTTGACCAAATGCAAGGGTGGACATGATTGCCAGTTTATGGGCCGTATCTATACCTTCAATGTCATATGTGGGATCTGCTTCAGCATATCCAAGTTTCTGTGCCTGCTGCAATACGTCATCAAAAGGAAGCCCTTCCTGTGCCATCCTAGTAAGGATATAGTTGGCAGTACCATTCATTATGCCAAGAACCGTGCTAACGTTGTTGGCAACAAGTCCTTCCTTTAAGGCCTTTATACACGGAATACCTCCACCAACACTGGCCTCAAAACCAACTTCCACTCCTTTTCGAGAGGCTGCTTCAAATATTTCAAAGCCATGCGTTGCCAAAAGGGCCTTATTTGCAGTTACAACATGTTTACCTTTGTCAATGGCCTGTAGTATAAATGTCTTGGCAGGCTCTATCCCCCCGATGAGTTCCACCATTACATGGAGATCTGGATCATCAAGTAGCTGATTGATATCTGTTGTAAGTATGCCGTCTGGCACCTTAAAACCGCGATCTGTGGTAATGTCTTTATCACAGATCCATTTTAGATTTATGGAAGTGGAAGTCCTCTGTTTGAGAAGTTCGCCCTGTTCGAGAAGTATTTTTGCGGTTCCGCTTCCAACTGTTCCAAAGCCTACAATTCCTACATTGACAACATCTTTCATCTGTCACCCCGCAATTGATATATTTATAGAGAAAAGCCCATGTAAAAGTGGCTGTTACTCTAAACAGTTATCAATTTCCGGGCAAGCCCAAGTAGAATCAAAGTGTCACAAGCAAATAAGATAGCCATCTAGTTCTCAAAAAAGTAAATGTCAAAAACTCATTTTTATTATTCCTGTGAATGAAGAACTCCCCTCATGTCAAACTACATCTTCAAAAAAGACCTATTGAACTCAAGAAAATATAAACGAGTTATAGATTGAAAATTTTGTACCAATTTATTTTGGAATTCATAAAAACTATTAGGCTACCTCTAAGGTAAGTTTTTATTCAGCTGGCTGTCTTGCACTAAAAAAATAAACATCAAAACAAGAAAAATTTCTGCCTTTATTCTTTCGTGCTTTTTAGCTCTTGATCTTGAATAGACATCCTGCTTGCTTTTAGAGGTAGCCTTTTATGATTATACTTTGATTAATTATTATTGATTTAACTATTGATTCAACATAAGTAGCCCTTTTAGCTCCTCCAGGGCCTCTTGCTCTTTTGGACTGACTTTTACACCGCCAAAGCCCAAGAATCCTCCTTCTTTAGCGGCTTCTGCGGTCTTTTGGGCTATCTGGTAAAGCCATTGGCGGATTTCGGCTGATTCTTCTGGCGTTGCCTTTGCTTCAAGAACTGCTACTGCCTCTTTTATAGCGTTCTTGGCCTGCTCCTGCATAACCTTTAGATCTTTTTTCTCAAACTCGATTCGCGCCTTTTGGACTATATCTTTGTCATGAAAATCAGCAAGCAATTCAGAAAGAAGTTCACAATTCTTGGCCTTTTCCCGTTTGATGATTTCATTTGATACAGCCAATGCTTCCTTCATCGTCCCTATGATGAAGTTTGGGTCCGCCATCATTATGTAAAGACCAACTGCAGTTGGTGCCTTCAACAGTTTGTTCCACTCTTCCTCTGTAAAATCTTTTTTTGCCGTCATTGATAATACCTCGATTTAGTCGAGTGGAATTCGTATTTTTTGGCCAACATAAATCTTATCTGGATCTTTGATTACTTCACGGTTGGCCTCAAATATCTTCATATACATATTGCCGTCTCCATAAAACTTTTTGGCAATACCATAAAGGGTATCGCCAGCAACGATCTCATAATATTCCACTTTGACTTCTGAAGCTGGTGCATTGAGATTGTCAAATTTGACCTCTTCGATTCCTTCAATATTTCCAGCCATCAAAACCGCCTTCTCGCGCGCTTCTGCACTTTCTGCCTCACCACTTAAGGTGGCAACCCCATCTTTTACTTCTACTTTGAGATTAGAAACACCTGGATTATCCTTTTCTATGTAGTTGGTAATCTTTTCAGGTGCATCCTCTTCGCTATGAAACAGTTTCTCACCAATTGATTTTACAAAACTTAAAAGTCCCATATTAACCTCCTTTTTTCTTTTTTTATGGTTTTACTACCAGAAGCACAGTGTAGATGACATAACTGTGTCATCGCGAGGTGGTGCAGCCACTATCACAATCCCTTACGTTCCTATACTAGAGATGAAGGAATTAGTTTGCACCATTCGCAATAACAGCAATGGATTTGTCATCCATTTTGCGCTCCTAGCAATATATTTACTGAAGTCTTTAATCTTCTTAATAAAGTAGCCTGTAATTTACATTGAACAAAAACTAACAAATTTTGAAGTAAGGTATTTTTTGAACTTTTCTAAAGTGAACTTACATCGTTACATTAAGAATAACTAGAAAAATGCGCGCCAATCTTTGATTAAAATATGCGTTTTACACGCCAAGCAATTTGTGGATGTGTTCGATTACTTTAGGATCAAGCCCCAAACCTTCAGCAAGTTGTTGCATATATTGCTGCTCTGCTGGAGTATCTACTTCAATGGCAAGCAGTGAGGCTGTATAGATTTGTGCAGCAAGTTCTGGCCGATTTTGTGCAGAACTAACTATCTCATTGATATCCAATGGTTTGTTCACCTCTTCCATAATGAACTGCTTTTCTTCTTCAGTCAAACCATCTTCTTCCAATTTTCCTATAATCTTTCTAATCTCTGTGTCATCAATGCGACCATCTGCCTTAGCTGCATTAATCATGGCCTTAACAATTATCCTTGCCTCGTTTTCCAAAGCTGCGTGATCTTCCTCGCTCATTGGACCATAAAGGCTCTTTGGCATAACAGCCGGCTGCTGACCAGCTTTGCGTAACGCAGCAATGGCAAGAGAAGCAAGCATGGCAAGAGTTCCACCAGCTACTGACCTGCGGTCTGCCTGTCCACTACTTCCGCTTCCAAAGATTGCCTCAGCAAGGGCAGCAAGGTTTCCAATAACATTCTGATTGCCACCTAAAGATTCAAGCAGCTCACCCAACACTCCACCAAGCCCACTCATACCTTGTGCAGAAGAGCTTGGTCCCCCTTGACCACCAAACATGCCCCCTAGACGCCCCAAAATATCGGCCAGGGAGCTACCGTCTGTCTCATTCATTCCAAAAGCATTACCCATACGTGCTGGGGCAGATTTAGTCATGCCCTCTTTTACCAAGGTGCCAAGTATATCCATAAAACCAGCCATAATCTCTCCTTAATAATGAATTATTACATAACAGATAACATATATCGTAAAATTAAGCTACCAGAAGCTAAAGAAGGCATGAAACATGCCAACAGTCATCATTATTATCAGCTGAATCCATCAAAACAAGGTGGAAATTACAGAGGTTTTCATAGGTAAGGAAAAATTTTTCCTACCAGAGGAAAAGTTTTTCCAAAACCATATAATAAGCCCTATAAACTATCAGAACTGTGACATCCTATATTTTCAAAATCTTATGGAAAAATTTCCGCTAACCATCCTTTGGGCCATTGTTTTTGAGTTTGCGATGCAATCATTCAAGCTCACCCCACCGACCCAATTACACCTTATAAATAGGTTTGGCAAAGTGGAAAGCTCTTTCCGTATTTCCTCTAGTAAGGAAAAATGCCCCACATGATACTGTGGAATGGCTCTTTCCCATCTGAATACTAGTCCAAAGGCCGGTTCCGCCTTTAGCCCCAGGAGTTCTTTGAGCTCACACAGGGCCAAGTCCATGATTTGTCGATCTTGCATTTCAAGGATATGCCGATTTCTCATGCCTCCCATTAGACATCTAATGAGATGATAACCATTGGGAGCCCTATTGATAAAGACGGAAGAATCCCACAAGGCCCCTAAAACCCGTCTAGACTCACAAAAAGGTGTCAAAAAACCAAAGCCGTTGAGGCTGTTTTCAATAAGATCCCTTTTTATTCCAAAGGCACAAACTGCTATAGGTGGATATTCAAAAAAGCTAAACAGCCTGAAAAGATGTGGACTTTCACCTCTTATAATCCTTGCAGCTTCATATGCAGGAAGAGAAAGGACCAAATGACTGCAAGAAAGGCTATCGCCTCCTTCAAGCTCAACCTGCCATCCATCACTGCTTCTTTCCACAGATTGAACTTTAGCGTTTGTAGTTATCTCATCCTCAAGGGCATTTCTAAGAACAGAGACAAGGTCTTCCATGCCACCTTCAAATGATGTTAGGACACCTGAGGGTCCTGCAGATGGCCCTTCTCGCCCGGATTTTTTGGCCTTTGCCTGGAGTTTTATCATTGCCCTAATAAGACTTCCGTATTCCATTTCAAGTTCATGAATACGCGGAAAACAAGCCTTCAAAGATAACCTTTCAGGATTTCCAGCATATATTCCCGAAGCCATCGGGTCTATAAGGTACCTGTATGCCTCGTCACCAAGACGCCTTCGTGCAAAGTCTGCAAGGGATTCGTCAATATCTGCCTGTCCTGGAGGTATAAATGGCTCACAAAGGAGCCGAAGCTTTCCCCACCACGAAAGAACAGGGGATGAAAGAAATTGCCCTGGTGATGCTGGCAACCTGGCAAGGCAGCCATTTCTTACTACATAGCGTATCCTAGATGAGTCGTTGCTCCTTAATGGCCTTAGCCCTAAAGCAGCCGCTAGTTCGAGAGTAGAAGGTTTATTGTCAAGAACACCGTTCACTCCACGTTCAATGACAAAGCCATCCCTTTTCTCAGTCCATGCCTTGCCTCCTACCCGGCTATCAGCCTCAAGAATGGTTATTTCCCATCCTCGGGACATATTTTTTAGATACCAAGCCAATGAAAGGCCACTCATTCCACCACCAACTATTATTACGTGTGCCATAACTATCTGCCCCTTTTGGTGTTTTATTGCCAGATCTTTTGAAAGATAACACCTCTCAACCAGATTACGTAACCACAAAATATATGTACTAGAAGAATAAACCTTTTCTCACCAACAGAGTA
>JAMOUE010000356.1 GCA_027068235.1 Deltaproteobacteria bacterium
AGTTCATCAAGTCTCTTTTCTGGAGGCAGTGGCCTAGAAGGCCGCCTTGCACACAATAGAGAAAGAGGAACAATAGTGGCTCTCGCCCAACTTGCAAAGTCGTAGATGTTAAGAGGCACCCAGCTAGGAAGAAAGATGATCTCTGGAGGAAGATTTGCTGTATGCTCCCAGGGCCACTCTCCAATTAGGGCAAGCCAATACTTAGTAAAGACCCTGATATTTTTAAGGCCTCCATTTTTTAAAATCCAATTTCTAGCCCTTGTCATAACCTCTGAAGTTGGATCAAGGCCGGCAATACGAAGGGCAGCGTAACACTCAACCGTAGTATTTATGTCACCTGTAGGTGCCTGATGATAAATCTCCCAAGAACCATCGCTTCTTTGTTCATTCAATATAGCCTGTACCACACGGGACATTTTGGGATCATCTTCAAGCCCCATAAAGTACATGGCCATTATCCATTCGGCCTCCATACAACAGTTGGAGTCAACTCCTCCGATCCAGTAGCCCTCAGGGGCCTGGTTTTCTAGAGACCAATTCATGGCCATTTCCACAGCCATGTTCAGCCTAGCCAATATATCTTTTCCTTTCACAGCCTTTGGCATCATCGTCTCAATGAAATGGTCTAAACCCTCTGAACTTAAGAAATTCAGTAGGTTGGGTTGAGCAAGATTAGTAGATATTCACTTATTTTTCAAAGGGGATAATACACAAAACCAAACAAATTGTGCAAGAAACCACAAAATTGTATGTAAAAAGACCCTCTATCTTACTAGTAGCACAAAAGATAAGACAAATTTGCTGTTGTCAGCGCACCCAGAGTGAAGAAATCCCCACGGAAGGAGTAAGCGAAAAAATGACTAGCTAACCAAACACTTATTGTCAACAACCCCAAATAAAAAGGCCTGGAGATTCTTACTCCAGGCCCTTGATTTTCAAATGATAAAAAGTGACTTAGAAGAGCCAGAGCAACTCTGCTGCAAAACGCATTGATACGTCGTCGCTCTTCTTTCCTTCTTCAAAGCTTACATCACGACCATAGGCATTAACAGCCTTGGTGATATCCTTGGCACCGCTTCCTGGGAAGAGGAAGGCAGCTCCACCCTTCAAGGTTACAGACTTATAAAGTTTGTAGCGGATCTCGTTGTTCCACTCAACACCCATGAATCTGTCGATGTCAACCTTGCCTGCTACACCCATGTTTGCAAAGTAGTTCTCTACAGCCTCTGTCTCGTTGAACCACATGGCCATAACGTGGGTAATGTAGGTCCAGTTGCCATACTGAGCGTTGATTCCGCCACCGATCATGCTGAAACCAGGGTTATCAAGTGCAGCACCACCGTTGATTCCACCACCCCTTACACTGCCGTAGTAGGTAGGGAACATGGAGTAGAGGATCTGGCCAAAGAATGGATTGCCGTCATGAACAATGGACTGCTCGCTTCCATACCTTGGAGTAAACCTTGTAATACCAACTGCAGGGGTAAAACCCTCGAGATCATCATCATTAGGATCGTCATCACCACGCAGGTAGTAACCACCAACATGAACCTCAAACTTTTTGATGCCTACAGCCTCATGTAGATCAACCAAGAGGTCGCCAAAGAAGGCGTAAGAGCTTATGTCGTAATCAAGCTCCCTATCGTTGTCCAGTGTACCGCCTACATAAGCAAACTCTGCCATTGGGTGGAAAATGCCATAATCACCCTTGAAGTTGAGTCCACCAAAGAACCTGTCGATATCAATGTGGTTGCCCTGCTGATAGTTCTGATCGTAGAAAAATACACCCTCTACATATGTATTGGCCATGTTGTATCCAAGTTTGGCCATGTAGAAGGTACGGTCTGTACCCTTCTGCTGGGTAGGAGGACCAATTGCATTAACCTTGCTCTTTACAGGGTCAATACCAGCATAGCCTGCTTCGCTCTCATCCTTCTTTATATACCAAGCTTCCCACTTGAAGCCCTGATAACAACCAGTGATACCGATTCCAGGATCGTCATCACCATATATCATGCCTCCAAACTTGACATCAGCGCCTTTTACGTCCCAACCACCGTTAACCCTTGAATGGAGGAAAGGAACGTTAAAGGATGCGTTGAGGCGCTCGATACCAAACTGCTGGGTCTGGAGACCATATGCAAAGTCTGTACGGTCAACAGAAGCCCTGTCGAGGGTGGTATCAGATTCGAGAGCAAAGTAGACATCCCAATCCTGATCGTGGGCAAAGTTGAAAAACAACCTATTTTCACCACGGATATAGCCGTCCTTTACAGCACCGCCAGCCTCTGTGAGGTGGGTCTTGAGGCTGTCGCCGAGGATACCAACCTTCCTCATGATTCCAACGGCCCTTTTTTCCTGCTCACTAGAAAGATCACTAGAAGTACCAAAGTCCCTGCTAATCTCGTTTGTAGGCACGAGCCTTACCTGTGCACCCATACGAATGGTAATGTCACCTAAGGTCTGTACCTCCACAGTACCTGGACCGGCCTGAGCCAGACTTGTCATCAGCAGCATAAGAACTGCTGAGACAAATACGACGGAAAACTTTTTCATAATCACTCCCTCCTAATTAATGAAAATTAATTTAATACTCATTCTTAAATTAACCTAAAACAATCACCAAAATATACATTATCAATTAACCCTATCCTCTTTTTCTATCACCTCCTTGTCTATTTTTCCCTAAACCCTCCTTTAAGGTTAATGCATTCATTTTAAGATATCATTTCTTTCATCATCTCTTGAGAATAGACATTTTGCCTCTTTTCAAAGGCCTCTCTAGCCACGGCCACATCCTCCACAAACATCTCTAGCTCCTTTGGCGTTAGAGACTGATGACCATCACAAAGGGCCTTTTCCGGCTCTGGATGACACTCGACCAGAATCATGTTCGCCCCAGCAATCACACCCTGAGCTGCCGCATTAAAGATATCCATGAGCCCATTTGGAGCCCTGTCTTTGGAGCCTATGGCATGACTTGGATCAACACAAACAGGAAGCCTTGTTAAACGATGGATCACAGGGACATGAATGAAATCTGCCAAGTTTCTGTGAGGTGCACTCATCTGAGACTTGACACCCCGAAGACAAAAGACAATGTTTCTATTCCCTTCGCTTGCTATATATTCACAGGCATTTAGAGATTCCTCTATCGTAAGCCCCATGCCCCTTTTATAGAGCACAGGAAACTCACTTTGATTGCCAACCGCCTTTAATAGCTCAAAGTTTTGGGCGTTTCGAGTACCTATTTGTAACATTACCCCGGTAGGATGGCCTGCATCCTCAAGGGCCTTTGTTATCTCTTCTATGTGCCTTTCCTTCAACACCTCCATGGCAATGACCTTTATGTCATACTTGCCAGCCAACTCAAAAACCCAAGGCAAGCAGGCTGCGCCATGTCCCTGAAAATCATAAGGGCTGGTGCGAGGCTTGTAGGCACCCATTCTACTTGTTGATATGCCAAGACCCTTGAGGACCTTAAAGGTCTCCTCAACATACTCAGGTGTATCAACAGCACATGGACCAGCAAAGATATGAAGACCTTCCTGATCAAACTTTACGCCATTGTAGGTAAAACCCACCGGTACAAAACTTACATCATGCCTTCCTATCTGCCGATATTTGGTTGATACTCGAACAACCCTTTCAATACCTGGCATTGCAGCCAAGACCTCTTCCGGAACATTGTGGGTTGGCCCTATAAGATGAATCTCTCGTACAGCCCTTGTCTCTCCTTCAAGCTCCACCATCCTGATATTTAACCCAGGAAAATTCTCAAGAAATTCGTGGAGCCTAGTCAACTCCGGACTGTCTTTATCAACGTCTGCCTTCAATATCAAAATCATAAAGCTACACCCTCTCCTCTTCCCTTATTAGGGACTAACCCCAATTATTTAACACCTGCCATCTTCAAGGTCAAGGCAGTCAAAGAAATTTCCAAAAGTTTTAAAGGGTTAATCCGGTTTGACAAAATATTTTTCACATTCAAACCGTCCTTCACACAACATTAGTCGCCTTTAACACAAAAGGTTTTCAACCATGTAAGCCTTTGAACTCCCTGAATATTTTCGCATGCACGTTTCATGGCAAACCCTTGGCCTACTATATGAACCTTTTCCTCCGCCCTTGTAATGGCAGTATAAAACCACTTGTTGTTGAGCATTATGTAGTGTGAGTTGGAAAGGGGAATGGCCACTATCCTATATTGGCTGCCCTGTGCCTTATGCACAGTAAGGGCATAAGCCAACTCTATTATGTCTCCTATATGATCAAACTCGTACGCCACTACGATCCTCTCAGGATAGACCACAAAGAACTGCTCCAGCTCCATGTCTATCTTTACAATCAACCCTACATTGCCGTTAAAGATCCGCCTGGTTTCCTGACATTCAAAATTCTTGCCAGCAGCAACAAAATCCTCCCAGGCCATTACCTCCATATCCTTATTCTGCAAGTGAACTACCTTGTCACCATCTTTGAAGGTAAGCCCCGAACGGCTAACCTTTACGCCTTTTGTCTTATTAAGTATGGCCTGCAGCTCGTTATTCAAAACCTCGGTTCCCAATTGACCAATCCTCATGGGAGTCAAGACCTGAAACTCCCACACAGGATGGGAAAGCTTAGAGGAATACTCCTTGGCAAGCTGGATGATCCTGTTTCTTATGGCGTCGTTGTTCTCCTCCCTAAATCTCTTCAGTTCTCCCTCGCTTTTTTTCTGTCTTTTTAGGGCAAAGATGTTGTGCCTCTCCACCCGTTCAAAAGAAAAATCATGCCAGTTAGGCTCTTCCACCCCTTCAGGCACCTTGCCTTCCCTTATCTCATTGGCAAAAAGGGCAAGCCGACTGTCTTCCCTCTGCCTAAAGATCTTTTTTAGGTGAACCGCAGGCAAGATTCCAGTCTCCAGCAGGTCTGAAAAGACATTTCCAGCCCCTATTGGTGGAAGCTGTGCAGGATCACCCACCAAAATGAAAAGGGTGGATGGCTTAAGTGCCTTACACAACCTGTAGAATAGGGAAAGGTTCACCATTGAGGCCTCATCCAAAAGCACCACCTTGTAAGGCAAAGGATTTTCAGGACCGTGTTCAAAGGTATTATCTCCCTTATACTTCAACAAGGAATGGATAGTTACAGCATCATAACCTGTAGCCTTTCTCACCCTGGCCGAAGCCATACCAGTGAAGGCGCAACATACGACTTCTTCCCTTGTTGCATAGTAGCGGCCTATAAGGTCTAGAATCGCCTTGCAAACAGTGGTCTTACCTGTGCCTGCATAACCGGCAAGGCCAAAGACCAATGAGGTTTCTACTGCTATCTTTTTTATTATCTCCTTTTGTTCATCTGAGAACTCGACCCCTGTCTTCTCCTCATATAACCTTATGAACTCTTCCGCCTCTTTTTCTGTAAGGGTCTTTCTCCGTTTATTACCTGTGCGTTCCTCAAAAAATGTTTTTAACCACTCCTCCATGAATCTGTAGGAAGAAAGCCCGATCCTGTCTCCTTCACCAAGGGTAAGCTCCTGGGCAAGAAGCATCTTTTTGAGCACACCTTCTATTTTGGCCTCAGAAATCTTTTGCTCCTCAGTACTGAGAAGCTCTTTAAGTTTGGATACGAGTTCGCCCTTTATGAGATAGCAATGACCATCCTGCTCAGCAGCCTCCACAAGAAGATGATTAACCGCAGCCTTTATACGCCACGGAGAGTCAAACATTATACCTAGGTCAAGGGCAATCTTATCGGCGGTCTTGAATCCTATTCCCCGTATCTCGGTCAGACGGTAGGGATTTTCTTTTATGATCTGGAGACTGTCATCACCAAAGTAATTGTAGATCCTAACCAGCAGGTTAGGCGTTATCTTGGCCCTTCCCCCAAGATACGTGGCAAGAGCGCGAAGGGAACGGTGCTTGTGCCAAGATTTTTTTATAAGGGCAAGCCTCTTTTCCTTTATCCCCTTTACTTTCAAAAGCTCTTGAGGACGGTTATCCAAGATATCAACTAGCTCTTCTTCTCCATATTGCTGGATAAGCTCCTCGGCCAGTTTCTGCCCAAGTCCCTTAACAACCTTGCTCAAAAAGAAAAGGAGCTCGCTACCAAGGAGTTTATAGGAGTTGAAGTCAAACTGACGCCCATACTTTGACATCTGCCAAGAGCCTGTGAATTCAAACTCTGCCCCAACCACAGAGGCATTGTTGGCAAGCTCTGCAACATGGCCCTTTACAGTAAACATGGCGCCCCTTCGCGGTTTCACCTTGAGAATGGCAAAACCAGATTCGGGATTGGAGTAAGTAACCCTTTCCACTACTCCACGGACCTTCATGGTCTTGGGCCCTTGCCCATTTGTACCAGCCTGCGCTACCTCAGCCATGTCTATT
>JAMOUE010000357.1 GCA_027068235.1 Deltaproteobacteria bacterium
AGTCTGATATTCTTGCCAAAAGACTTCAATAGTGGGAAGGATTACCCTCCACGCCTGTTTAGCCTCATACTCTCTATTTCCTGCGCACAATGCAGGCACTTGCCAAAATGAAAACAGGGCTATGGTGAATAACAAGCCTGCTAACAGATTAGACAACCATCTTTTTATATAGGCCTTGGATGTTTTCATAACGAAAATGCCAAAGCAAAGGAGATGCCACTACAAAACAAGGGGGCGGTTATGTCATCTAAAAAGTGCTTTCAGCCCTGAGAAAAGTATTGGGCCATTAAAAAATGAGGCAGCAAAAGCCTCTTTACAGAATCCTTTGCTGCCTCAAGGAATTATAGGGAGGTGTGAGGTCTTTTCTTATCTTGGCACAAAGACCTCTGGGTTCAACTCTGGGAATATAGGGTTGGTCATTTCCATATTTTCTAAACGGCATTTATTTGTGTCAGCATCGCCAGTACGATCCCAAAAGATAGATGCCAAGATCCAGAAACGCTCCAAATCTTCGAAGAAGTATTCCTTCATCCTGTCAACAAAATGACCATTTGAGATGACAAATGGGATGTCGCTATTCATGCTTTGCAGGACTTCCCTTCCAGCCTGTGCCACAATTCGCCTTGCAATATCATCGTCATAGGCCTTTTCCTTCCAATAGGTAGCCATTGCAACGAGTTCTCTTATGGCCTCATGACTGTGTCTATACATCCAAGAAACCGACCCGTACATCCACTTGTCAAAGGTCCCCTTATCACCCCAGGAAGAAGGATTCAAAAAGACCTCTTGATTTCTCGGATATCTAGAAAGGTAACTGCTTGGGGTGATCAACTCTGTCTCGTTCTGATTATAATAGAGCTTTTTTAAGAGAAAATACAAAAAGTCCGTACCCTCGAACCAGTGATGACCAAAAAGCTCTGCATCATACATGGCAACTACCAGGGGCTTTTTCCAGAACCAGTCCTTAATATATTGAAAACGAAAATTGCGTGCCTCCATAAAGTGTTGGGCATGGCGGGCAGCCTTCTCAAGGGCCCACTGACGCACATAAGGCTCTTTGTAATCGTTGGTACGGGTGGTAATCCTGTTATAACGAAGAGGCCCTCCCTTGAAGTGAAAATCAAGATAGTCAGGATCACCAGGATAACCTTCTTCGCCACTCCACACCTGCTTTCCTGTCTCTGGATCTCTGGCAAAGGCCGCAACATCACTGCCCTTTAAAAATACCGGAGCATGAGTGCCAAAGACCACCGGAGAATCTGCAAGGGTAACCGCATGGGTCTCAGTAAAGAAATATCTTAGGCCTGCCTCTTGTACAAATCTTTCAATGCCTGGCACATAAGCACATTCTGGAAGCCATATTCCCCTTGGAGACATGCCAAAGGTATTCTCATAATCAATAACTGCGGTCTCTATTTGCCCTCGAACAGATTCTGGATAGGGAGTAAAAAATGGTAAAAAGGCATGGGTAGCGCCACAAGTTGATATTTCTAGATACCCTGCATCCTGAAATTTCTTAAAGGCCTTTGTCAGATTACAGTCATACTTTAAAAAACAGTCTTTTATTTCGAGAAATCTATTCAGGTGCATCCATGCAGTGTCGTGGTACTGCATGGCCTGCCGCCTGGTTCTGTCCACCTCTGCCCTTGCCAGATGTATATGGGCATCTATGTACTTTAGAAACTCCTCTTGCAAAAAGGCGCAACGCATCATGTTGGACAAGGTAGGAGAGATATCTAGAGAAAGACGAAAATCAACTCCTTCTGACACAAGTCTTTCAAACATGAGTATTAGAGGTACATATGTATCCTTAACCGCCTCATGAAACCACTCGGGTGGATAACCCATGGGCTGCCAAAATCCAGACTCTCCGTAGGAAACCCTTTTTCTAATATAGGGTAAGTGTGCATGGAGATGAATGATAAGAAGGCCTATGGAATTTTCTGCCGTACCCATGAAGGATTCAAGTTTTCTATTGGAAGGATGACCCGTACTGAGATTGACCTCCCTGAACTGGACGGGATTGTTACCAGGGCACACTCTTGCAGTCTGAATGGAATTAGACACAGGCGTTAGTTCAAGAACCTCTCCTCCTCCAGATACGGCGACCAGTTGTACCCTGTAGACCTTGTCGGGTTGAAGGTTCATGTACCAATTATCTGTAAGGCCAAGATGCACCTCAACATCTTCATGCATCTGATGATAAAGCATCCCTGCCCATTCGTGAAAAACCTTTATGTATGTCTTAACTGGGTTTCCACTCTTTTTTGAAAATTCCTGAAGTCTTTCAGACAGGGCATCCTTATCAATGTGCCAATATGTAAAACCGCGCCTTTCATCTATAGGCAGAAGGACTATATGATCTGGTTTGGCAGGAACAGCGCAAAAGGTTGATGACAAAAATTCCCTGTTGACCTTTTTGTCTTTGTCTCGCACAAACAGCCTTGCCTGATACGCATTGCCATCTTTGACATTGTGAAAGAGCCAATCCGAGGCACCTGGCAAGACTATGCCTCCATACCCTTCTAACTTGGAGCTTCCAGAATCAGTAATTTTATGCAGCTCTATCTCCAGGTTTACCTGTTCCCATTCCAGGCCTTCAGGCTCCAATATCTCCTTTTCCACCCTTGACCAATCACTCTCTGTGATCTTCCACCAGGCCCGAAGCTGAACAGAATCCTCTTCCCATATCTCCCTTTTCAACTCGAAAAAGGTGGTATCAGCAGGTATATGAATAACCTCACTGAACAGCTCTCCAACTATATCCGGCTCCTGAAAGTCTAAACTGAATATAATCTTTAAAACTGTAGGATCTTCCAGGTTGGCATGGAGCGTTCCCGTCTCATCCTTTACATCTTTTTTAACCACTGCGAGATTAATCTTTTTGAGCGCACCCATGATAAGTGCATAATCACCGGTTCCTACCCAGATCCACTCCTCTATTGGAAGGTTGCCACTATCCAATCCCTTACGAATACAGTGGACGAAAAGATCAACCTCATCTTCCCAGCAAATCTTGAAGGCTCGTTGAACCTCGTTTTTTACCCTTTCCCAATCTATATCTGACCAGGTTAGGTGATGGCGCTGCTCGTTTTCCGAGACAAGGCTCACCTTTGGCGTATAGTGGAAGTCTGTAGACATATAGAGCTTGAAATGTTCCTTCAAGACGAGCCTTACATTAAAATCACCACTTTCTGAAACATAAAACTCTGTAGAGGTGAGATGGGTACACTTCTTTTCAAAAAGAGGTTCATCCTCACCTACCCTGTAGAGCTGAATCCACAAGTCCTCCATTGCCGTATTTACATTTTGGAGGATATGGTCATCCCATTTTATGCAGACAAGATTACCTGCAACCTTCACATAAACATTGTCAAATTGATAATTGGTGCACCGTACAGATGGTTCCAAAGGTAGTGCTAAAGACATAATCTATATTGTTCCTCAATTAATGTTGAAATCTCAACCAGGTAAGATGGTAATGGAGTTAATATGCTTTCCAATCTCGTTAAGGTCAATATAAATATACAAATTTCAGTCAAAAACAAAAAGAAACGTCATCTTTTCAATATTTCATGTCTGTTTGGGTAGCCTTTATACAATAAGATTTTGTTTGCATTAGAAAAATTTTGCCACTTATAACTTGCTCATGTTAGTAGCTTGAAATATATCAAAGGGATAATAATCCGGCACAGGACAAACAAGTGACATGGATTCCTTCAATGTAGGATGAGTAACGGTCATCTTACACGAATGAAGTGCAATTCCCCTTCCTTCAAGGATTAACTCTTTAGAGCCATATTTTATATCTCCAAGTATGGGGGAGCCAAGAACCTGTGCTGTATGAACCCGAAGTTGGTGGGATCGTCCTGTTGCTGGTGAAAGAAGTAAAAGCCCCAGATCACCACTATTTTCCAAAGCCTTCCAGTTGGTAACAGAGAACTTGGCCCCTATCTCCTTTGGAGCCACTACCCTAACTGTGTTTCTTCTCCTGTCTTTTTTAAGATGTGTCTCTATGACGCCGCTTTTCTTATTGGGCTTAGGAGATACAACTGCAAGGTACTCCTTGTGGATAAGGCGCCTTCTCATTTGATCTGAAAGACGAGATGCCGCCTTTGAGGTCCTTGCAAAAAGGACAAGGCCTGAAACCGGTCTGTCTATCCTGTGGATGACTGCCAAAAAGACATTTCCAGGCTTTTTTCGTGTCTTTTTGATATAGTCCTTGCCCCAATCCAGCAAAGAATAATCACCAGACGAATCTGGAACAACCGCCATTCCAGCAGGTTTGTAAAGGGCAAACAGATGATTGTCTTCAAAAATTACAAATGGTGTTTCCACAGTGCCACTCACAAAAAAACCATAATATCAATGCCATTTATTTTTCTATTTAGGAGTGTTAAGCTCTAAATAGCCTTCAACTAATTTGTACTCCAAAAATGCCTACTGTAAAGGGAATCCAAAATGTTTGAAATTATTCCAAGACATATAAAGGATAGATTTGGCATAAAATGCTATCTCAGATCCCTTAAGGTAAAGCTTATCTACAGCTTTGCCATTGTCTTTCTCATAACGGCCTTTTCCTCCATAGCCTCCATCTTTGCTATATCTAGGGTGGAGCACAAGATGGAACTAATGGAGATTATGGAGGTTATCACCCAAGATATACTTCTTGTTAGACAAAAGGAAAAAAACTTCTTGCTTTATGGCAACCTTCAGGAGTTAGCAGATGCCAAAAACCTTCTAGCAGACATAAGAAAGAGGATTGCCAAACTAGACCCTGTTTACATGAAGGACTTTAAAAATATCAATGCCAAGATGAACTCCTATGAAGAGATCATCAACCAATTTCTGGCAGATAAGCTGGAAGGAAGGGAGGAAAATGACTTAAAGGCCTCTTTGCGCGAGTCGGGACATAAACTTATGACTGTAGTCATAAACCATGCAAACACCCTTAAGGACAAACTTGAGACCGAGGTCTTAAAATATAAGGAGATGTCATTTTTACTCCTGTGGGTAGCCATTCCAATCGGGCTGCTACTTTGTCTCTTTTTGGCCGAATGGATACTCCAACCCATAGAGTACGTTAGAAAGCAAGCCATAAATGTTATGAGCGGCAAGATCAAAGCCATACCTCTGGAACCGGTTGCCAACAAATGCCTTGAATGCGATGGTCTTGTACGCTCCATCAATAAGATGCTGGATACCATTGAATCCAAACAGCAACAGCTTATACAATCAGAAAAGCTTGCCGCAATCGGGAAGGTAACGGCTGGCATTGCCCATGAGATAAACAATCCCCTTAACAACATAAGCCTAACTGCAGAAGTACTCCTTGAAGATATGGAAGACATGACCTGTGACGAACGGCGTGAGATGATAAACGACATACTCGTGCAGGCAGAAAGGGCAAGGGATATTGTGCACCATCTGCTCCAATTTTCCAGGATGAAAAAGTCCACCCTTCGCGAAAAGGTTGACTTGGCAGAACTGGTAGAAAACACCCTTGCACTTTTGAAAAATGAGCTAAAAATCACGCATACCAAGGTAAAAACCTCCATAGATAAGGGAATAGCAATCATTTTTGGTAATCCCAACCAGTTGCAACAGGTGCTTGTTAATATTATCCTAAATGCTATCCAGGCAATGGGAGAGGGTGGAAGCCTGGAGATTTGGCTCAATGTGGATAGGGACAAGAAAAAGGCCTCCATATCCGTGAAGGATAATGGGCCAGGCATCCCCGAAGAGATCCTCACCCATATCCTTGAACCTTTCTACACCACTAAAAAGGACGGAACCGGCCTGGGACTTTCTGTAAGTTATGGAATAATTAAAGAACACAATGGAGAAATTCATATAGATAGCCAAAAGGGCAAGGGTACCACTGTCACCATTGAGTTACCCCTTATTGAAGAAGAGGATAAAACCAATTGAAAAATAGCAGTTGTGACAAGGCATCAACCTACAAGGTTTTCGTTCTCGACGACGAAGAGATAACTGTCAAACGCCTGGTCAGAGGCTTGGGATCTTCTCCTGAGCTCGAAGTCAAGGGTTTTATCCTGGCAAGCGATGCCCTGAACGAAATCAAGAAGTCACCTCCGGATATCTTTATCTCAGACATCAAACTCAAGGATGCCCACGGCCTGGATCTACTGGACAAGATAAAGTCAATATCACCAGAGACTGTAATCATCTTAATCACAGGGTTTGCATCAATAGACCAGGCAGTAAAGGCCACAAAAAAAGGGGCATTCTACTATCTTGCCAAACCATTTTCACTTGCCGAACTCAGACAGACCATTTCAGAGGCACTGGATTTTATCAAATCCAGACGGCAGCGTGATCTCATCATGG
>JAMOUE010000358.1 GCA_027068235.1 Deltaproteobacteria bacterium
CATTCCTCAACTTAGGTCCCCAACACAAGTAATTATTAATCTATTGATAGGAGGGACTTGTCATGAGAATTACCTTGAGTTTGTTACGTGTTGTTCCAGTGTTGGCTCTTTGTATCATCTTGTCTTCAACTACGTTGTTGGCTGGCCAGCAAGTACTGAGATTCCTAAAACCACAGAAAAAAGATTTGAAACCAGCCATTGTCCTTACCGCCTTTGGCACTAGTACCAAGGCTCAGAAAACATTTGATTTTATGGATCATGAAATACGTAAGGCCTTTCCGGGATACGAAATCCGCTGGGCATTTACCTCTCAGATAATCCGCAACAAGATGAATGCCATCTATAAAAAGAAGAATATAAACAAAAGGCTTTATAGCCTTCCTGAAGTTCTGGCCTCGCTAAAGGCAGATGGCTACAGAAAGGCCGTAGTACAGTCTCTGCATGTATTTCCTGGCGCTGAATACATGCACATGATTAATCAGGCTCATATGGATGGCATGTCAATTTCTATTGGTGAGCCTCTTGTCTCCCAGTGGGAAGAAGTTCATGAGCTTTTAAAAGGCATATCAAAGGACTTTCTGAAAGCTGGAGAAGGTTGCAACGTCTTTGCAGGTCATGGCTCTCCAAATACTTATAATGCGCCATCCACTGCCGTTTACCTTGCATTTGATCGTCTGCTCTCTGTTCATTATCCAAACTGTTTTCTTGGTAGCGTGGAGGGTGTTCCAGACAGAAAGGATGCCCTTGATAGGGCCAAAAGGTGTAATGGAGACAAAGTGCGCATGATTCCATTCATGTTGGTAGCAGGTGATCACATAATGAATGACATAATGGGAAAAGAGCCAGATGAAGAAGGAGAAGTCTCCTGGGCCCTGGAACTTGAAAGGGCAGGCAAAAAGGTCTCATGCCCACAAATAACTATAAATGGTGAAAAGCTCTACAAAGGTCTTGGCTTCTATCATGTGACCAATGAGATAATCATCGAACATATTAAGCAGGCGTTGGCTGATTTATAAGAGTTGTAAGGGGAGGGAGCAATGAAGAGCAAAATTGTGACCATCATGGTTGCAGTCTCTATACTGTTATTGTACGGCATAGCCATTGGTGGAGGTAGCGAGTCTAGCAAGGAGGCGCAACTTGAGAAGCTTGTTAAAGAGCTTATCAAGGAGAACAGGCAGCTGAACAAAAGACTCCAAGCTGTAGAGCAGGAGCTTTCAACCTTAAAGGCGCAGAGACAGACTGTAACTGCAGAAGATGTAAATGAACTTCAAGTGGCAGAAGATGCACAGGAAGAACAATGGTACAAAAGGTTCAGCCTAAGCGGCGGTGTGACAGGTCTTTTGATGGGAACCCTTGGTGATGCCAACAGTGTTGACAACATACGTTCAACCCAAGATGGAGCATACACCATTGATCTAAACATCGATGCTGATTTTTCTAAGTGGGGAAAATTTTTCGTCCATTTTGAAGGTGGAGATGGTGACGGACTCAACAATGATGTTCCAAGTTTTAGTGTGCCAAACTACGACGCCTACAAGACTACCATAGGTTTGGATCAGGCTGCGCTTACAATATCTGAGGCCTTTTACGAGTTTTCATTTTATGAAGACCGCTTCGGCTTCGACATAGGAAAGATGGACATAAGTGTTCTGTTTGATGAAAACGAGGCAGCAGGGGATGAAACAACCCAATTTATGTCTAATATCTTTGTAAAAAGCATGGGAGTAAACATCCCTGAGGGAGACAGCTTCTACTGTCCTGCCTTTATGGTTAGGGCGCAGCCGGTTGATCTTTTAGAATTTAAGGTGATAGGCGCTGGAGTTGCTGAACATGGAGATGATTCAGTCTGGCACAATCCCTTTGACAATGGAATGATAATTGGCCAGTTAAATATCATGCCGGGATTGTTCGGCAAAAAAGGTAACTATCGCTTTTATGGATGGCTTGACAAAAGGCGCTATATAAAGGCAAAAGAACTTGCAAGATTTCCAGCCTCAGATCACGAGGCAGGCCATAAGTATGCCGACGATTCCTTGTATGGTTGGGGATTATCCTTTGATCAGGAACTTGTCAATGGTGTAACAGGATTTGCAAGATACAGCCAGACTGTAACTGATGACAGGGCACTTTGGAATGGAGACGACAATTTCTGGACACTTATTCCTATAGACAAGAGCTGGTCTGTAGGCTTCCAGTTGGACGGAGGGCTTTGGAACCGCGGCGGTGATGCCTTTGGTTTTGGTTTTGCCCAGACCATCCTTACAGACGATTATGAGAAAAGTCGCAGCCATACAGCCAATGAAAAATACATAGAGGCCTACTACCGTTTTATGGTTGTTGACCGTTTTGCCCTAACCGGCGACTTTCAGTGGATACAAAATGCTGGTGGAAACTCAAGGATGGACGACATCTATATTTGGGGAATCAGGAGTCAGGTTGACTTCTAACTGTTTTGTAAAATGTAATTGCTTCATATTTGGAAGGGCCTCTATGAGGCCCTTTTTCATCTGATCTTGAATCTCTTTTCAAACTCTCTATCAAGGGTCTTTCTCTTAAGTGCCTCGCGCTTGTCATAAAGCTTTTTACCTTTGGCAAGGGCTATCTCAACCTTGACCTTTCCATTTGAGAGATAGACCTTTAGAGGAATCAAGGTAAAACCTCTTTCCTTTACCTTACCAGCAAGCCTTTTTATCTCCTGCTTGTGCAAAAGAAGCTTTCTTGGTCTTAATGGATCTGGCCTTGCGGTGTTTGTTGCATAGGGATAAGGCGATATATGTACGTTTTGAAGCCAGGCCTCTCCATCTTTTATTTCTACATAACCGTCTTTTATGTTAATCCGTCCTTCGCGAATGGATTTTACCTCAGGGCCAAGTAGCACTATGCCAGCCTCCAAGGTATCTACAATATGATATTCGTGTCTGGCCTTGCGGTTTTGACTTATTATCTTGATTCCTGTTTTACCCATATTCTTTTCCTTACTAAACGAAGCTTGAGCGTTTGTTACCAGTCAACAGGTTTGGCTATAATCCGTCTTATTTTTAGCTTGAACAGCTTATTAGATGGGGCAGGTTTTATTAGACATGCCGTATCTGCTCCCCTTCCTGTGCCTGCTATGGTCACTACGTCTTCTCCACTAATTAACCCTGCATCAAATGCCATAAGAGCAATCTCTACGCATACCTTTACCCCTTGTCCCATGAGCCGAAGGGTATTGGCAATGAGATCCTGCTGGGAATAACCCATTGTTTCTCTAATTGCTGTGCCAATATTTCTAAATGGCATAGTACCTGTATATACCAAGACTCCTCTTTCTATGAGGTTCGCTCGGGTTTCCGACTCTATTTCTATCTCTGGTTTGCCTTTAAAGCCAAAATTGTGTGTTACAGCAATAAGTTTGATATCCTGAATCTTTCTTGCCTCTAGAAGTTCTACAGCCTTAATAGCAGTGTCTCCACAAGTGGAAGCAACTATTACTTCCTTAACTCCATGTTCAACCGCAAAATCTAAGGCTGCATTCAGGGTTTCAGATGTATTCTTTCTTCCTGCCTTTTCAAATGCCACCATGTGTGCCTCCTGAAATAAGATCAAAGGGGCCTGTTCATTTACAAAGTTTTTTTGATTATCAATGAAAGTGAAAAAGAAATGCCTTACATTTACCTTAATAAGATATGATTGTCACATTCTTAGCGGTAGCCTTCAAAATCTTATTGGCTAGTTATCCACCATAGTTTTTCCAAAATATGTCTTGTGTGATCTCCCTGATGCTAGATTCTTGTTTTTCATCGAGTTTTATGAACTCTATACCGTAAATATAGTGTAATCCTTCCTTTTTACGCCATTTTATAATCCCATAGAGTTTCAAAGGATTTTTCCATTCCAATGTAAAGGTAAGAGATTCCTTGGGTTCAAGCTTGGTCAGTGTTTCAATCTTCAATCCGCCAGGGCTTATGTCTCTTACATAAGCACGGAAGAGTTTTTGGCCTGCCTTGCATATGGCCTCCATGTTAAGTTTAAGGCGGTGTGTTTTTCTCTTTTCTGAAGCCAATTTTAACCTCCCAAGACTTGATCCCTCTTGTGTGATTCGTAATTGTCCTGCTAGGATTTTGCGAGAACTCTTGCAAATATAATCCATTTATTTTATCTGAACCAAGAATATCTTGTACTTTTTTGATTTTTCAAATAAAAGACAGGACGAAAAGCAAAGTTCATGTTGAAAGGTGTGGTCGGATTATGCGGAATATGATCAAAAATGTTGTTGAAGATGCCTTTAAAAGATTGGTTGAAGATGGTGATTTGCCAAATGCAAATCCTGAACAAGGACATCTGATTTCTGTTCCCAAACAGGAGAAACATGGCGATTACGCAAGTAATCTCGCCCTCGTTATGGCCTCCAAGTTAAAGATGTCTCCAAGGGAGATAGCAGAAAAGTTAAAGACGGTCCTGCAAGACAATCCCGACTTTGAAAGGATCGAAGTGGCTGGTCCAGGTTTTCTAAACTTTTTTTTCTCAAAGACCTTTTGGCATAAACGCCTTTTAGATATAAAAGAAAAGGGAGATGAGTTCGGGAACAGCCATGTTGGTCAGGGAAAACGTGTGTTAGTAGAGTTTGTTAGTGCCAATCCAACAGGTCCTCTCCATGTAGGGCATGGAAGAGGGGCGGCAGTGGGGGACAGCCTTTGCAGGATTTTAAAGGCTGCTGGTTTCCATGTTGAAAGCGAATACTATATTAATGATGTTGGAAATCAGATGAATACCCTGGGCCGTTCCGTTTATTTGCGTTATCAAGAGCTACTTGGCAAAGAGATAGAATTCCCTGATGAATGTTATCAGGGTGATTACATAAAAGAGATAGCAAAGGCAATCATTGATGAGCATGGATCTGCATTTCTAGATTCCAATCTTGAAGAGTGTTTGGAATTTTTCACAAAGGAGGCCGTTTCAAGAATATTTCAGGGAATCAAGGACGATCTAAATCTCTTCAGGGTCCACTTTGACAACTGGTTCAGCGAGCGCACCCTCCACGAGTCTGGTTACGTTGAGGAAACCATCTCTATGTTAGTGGAAAAGGGTATCATATATGAAAAAGATGGTGCCTTGTGGTTTCGTACCAGTGAATTTGGAGATGAAAAAGACAGGGTTGTTAAGCGGTCAAATGGGGTCCTGACATATTTTGCAGCAGATATTGCCTATCATAGAAAGAAATTTGAGCGTGGCTATGATATGCTCGTTGATATTTGGGGAGCAGATCATCATGGCTATGTGCCAAGGGTAAAGGCTGCTATTAAGGCCCTTGGATACAACCCTGAGAGTCTTAGCGTTCTCCTTGTGCAGTTGGTCAATCTTCTGGAAGGAGGAGAAATCAAGGCAATGTCCACTCGGGCAGGAGAGTTTGTCACTTTGCGCCAAGTTTTAGATGATGTTGGCGTTGATGCAACTAGATTCATCTTTTTGACAAGAAAATGTGATAGCCACCTTGATTTCGATCTTGATGTTGCCAGAAAGCAAAGTCAGGAAAATCCTGTATACTATGTTCAATATGCTCATGCCCGCCTCTGTAGCGTGTTTGCTACGGCAAAGGAGAGAGGTATCCAGATATACAGCCCTGAACAAGTGAATATCTCCCTTCTTTCTGATGCGGAAGAGATAGCACTTATGAAGTTTATTGTCAGGTTTCCCGAGGTTGTCACTTCAAGTGCAGTTAATTTAGAGCCGCATCGTATAAGTTACTATTTAACAGAACTGGCGGGGATGCTGCATAAGTACTATACTAAGCACAGGTTTATTGGAGATGACCCTGAGATGACCCAGGCAAGACTCCTCCTTGCTGATGTCACCAGGACGGTATTAAGAAATGGGTTAGGTCTTCTAGGAGTAGAAGCACCAGAGAAGATGTAGCTTATAGGTGAGGTTAAGGATATGGCAACAAAAAAGAAAAAAAGCAGGGGCAAGGCAATTCAGTTTCAGGTTAGTTGGTCGGGTTTAATTGCCATAGTGGTATCTTGTGTTTGTGTCCTTTTGTGGACCTTTGTTCTTGGTTTTTGGATGGGGCAAAAGGTAATTACAGGAAATTCCAATGAACCTCAGGTCTCTGTTTATAAGCCAAACGTCAAAGACAAACATGCCCAAGACATCAAATTTGGTGAGCCCAAACAAGATATTGCATTGAATTCTGAAAAGGATGAATCTGCCATTAAAGAGCTTACTGCCCTAAAGAAGAGTCTCAAGGAAGAGGCTTCTGCACAAGAAGAGACAATCAAAACGGAAGTTCTTCCAGAAGCAGGACATACAAAAACTAGTAATGAGGCCTCGAAAGAAAAAGAAGAGGTAAAGGCAAAAAAGGAATCAGC
>JAMOUE010000359.1 GCA_027068235.1 Deltaproteobacteria bacterium
CGCAAGGGCAAGCCGTTAGCCAAAATTGTTCCTTTAAATGATTCTGCTGCAACAGAGAAAAAGGGAATCACTCCGCAACAAAGAAGGCTCATAGATGAGCTACATAGCCTACCAACCATGGAAATTGATGAAGACCCCACTGATATTTTGACAAAAATCAGAGAAAAAAAGGCACATTTTGCGCGTAAGAAATATGGAAAGTAAGAAAAAGTATGTTCTGGATGCTAATATATTTCTTGAATACATCTACGGTAGGACGTTACAAGATTTGGCCCGAAAGCTCCTGATCCAGGCCATTACTGGCGAGATTGAAATCTTCATTCCCAGCTTGGCACTGGATGAAATCTCAGAAGTACTATGTGGTAACATGGACAACATAGAGCAGATTGCCTCGCACCTTCACTATATAGAGAAGCTGATTTATGAAGAAATAATCAAAGTTTTTGTGCCCAACACGAAAGTTCGTCTTAAAGCAATTGAGATAGCGAGATATGGAAGCAAAAAAGGGGGCTATCCAGACTTCACAGATAGTCTATATCACGCACTTGCAATTTTGCAGCAAGCAATTTTTATAACCAACGACAAGAAGCACTTAGCTAAGGCAAAAGATTTTGGACATATACAGTTGTTATCTGCAGCAATCTAGAAGTGGCAATAGTTTGCTTTAGTTTTCAAAATTTTTGTAAAAACAGCTTGTTAGTTCATTTATATCCTTTGGCAAGGGCAGCGAATAGCGGAGAGAAAAGCAGTCGCATCAAAAGCAGCAAGATGGCAAAAAAACAATCTTCTTAGAATGGGAAATTTTATTATGATAGCAGGTGATAGCAGGCCGAGGCGGTGGGGGCATTCATCAGGCGTTGGAAATAGGGCTTAGAGATTCTTGGCGAAGGCGGAGCAAAAAGAAATCCACCCCAAGCCGAGCGAAGCGAGGGAATTTGGATTTCTGCGGAGCCGAGCCTTAGAAGCTCTTGGCCCTACTTTCCTGCCTGTGAATGGCGCTGCCTGCCAAGGCCTGCATTCCTTTTCTTTTCTTACTTAATTCTTGTCGAAGAGAATTTTTATCTTTCAGAAACCGCCTCGTAATAATCTTGGCCTAGAGAATCATTGATTACTATTGCCGGAAAGTCTTTTACCTCAAAGGCATAAAGGGCCTCGGGTCCAAGATCCTCAAAGGCAAGCACTTTTGCACTTTTTATTGCCTTTGACAGATACGCACCAGCACCACCTATGGTGGATAGATATACGGCCCCGTGTTCCTTAATGGCCTGACGAACTTCTGGACTCCTTTTTCCTTTGCCCATAAATCCCAAGACTCCTTCTCGTAGCATGGTGGGGGTGTAAGGGTCCATTCTGTAACTGGTAGTCGGTCCAGCAGCGCCTACCACATAACCTGGTGGAGCAGGGGAGGGGCCAACGTAGTAGATAAGCTGGTTTTTAAGGTTAACAGGAGGCTTTTGTCCTGAGTTTATAAGCTCACAAAGCCTTTTATGGGTTTGGTCACGTCCTGTAAGTAACCATCCATTCAAGCGCACCCACTGCCCCGCCCTTAAGGAACGGACCTGTTTTGCATCAAGGGGCAGGTTAAGGTTTATGGCGTCATCTGCTATTGTAAGCCCTTTCATGGAAATAGTGGCATCATCTGAAGGGATAGGGGACTCTTGTAACCATTTGCCATCTTTAAACAAAAGAGAGGTTTGCCTGGCCGCATGGCACTGGATGTTTACAGCTACCGGCAGGCTTGCAATATGGCATGGGTAAGATTCTATGGCTACAGACAAGGTTGTTGTCTTTCCTCCAAGGCCGTGAGGACCAATGCCAAGGTCGTTGATTGTTTCAAAAATCTGATTTTCAAGGCTTGCGATTTTATTGCGGCTGTTAGGCTGACCAATTGGTCGGAGCAGCGCTTTTTTGGCAAGGAGCGCTGCCATCTCCATTGTGCCTCCAATGCCGATGCCAATGATCCCAGGAGGACAAGGATTCGGTCCGGCCAAACGAACACACTCCACCACAAAGTCCCTTATTCCATCTAGCCCGGCAGATGGAGGAAGCATCTTGAGCTGACTCATGTTTTCGCTTCCACATCCCTTGGGCAGTACGGTTATTTTGAGCTCTGCCCCTGGTTTGATCTCCACATGGATAACGGCTGGTGTGTTGTCGCCACTGTTAACCCTGGTTATTGGGTCGCAAACAGAGGCGCGTAAAAAGCCTTCACGTGTTCCACGTGCAACTCCTTGATTTATGGCATCTTTCAGGTGGCCTTCAACGATTAAGTCCTGGCCCAGTTGTATGAAAACAACGTCTATGCCAGTATCTTGACAGATTGGGATCTTTTCCTTTTGTGCCAGAAGTGCGTTGTTTACTAGAATCTCAAGTATGGTCGCCGCTGTCTTTGATGTCTCTTTATTTTTGGCATTTTTTAAGGCATTTAATACGTCTTCTGGCAAAATGAAGTTGGCCTTTTTAACAAGGTGTGAGACCTTTTGAGCTATGTCCGAGCCTGAAAGAGTTGCGGCCATATTATTCCCCCGGCCTGTTGTCTAGGGCCTTGAGTAGGTTTATCAAGCGGTTCAACTGCTCTTTTGAGCTGCATCTTATCTCAACTTTTCCGCCTTTTTTGCCAGGTACTACCTTTACGCGCGCACCCACTATCTCACTCAACTGCCTAGATATAAACTCTATGTCTGGATCTAGCTCCTTTGAGGCTGATGATGTCTTGCCAGAGCCTTCCTTTATCTTTCTTGCCAGATCTTCTGCCTGCCTGACAGAAAGTCCTGACTTGACGATTTGGTCTCGTAGCTTTTTTCTGTCCTTTTCATTGTCCAGCATAAGGAGGGCCTTGGCATGTCCAGAGGTAATGACACCCTCCATTAAATCCTTTTGCATTTCCTCAGATAGGTTGAGAAGGCGCATGATGTTCGCAACAGTAGAGCGATCCTTCCCCACCTTTTGCGCTACCTGCGACTGGCTGTAGTTCAGCTCTTCAACCATGCGTTTGTAGGCTAGGGCCTCTTCAATGGGATTCAGATCCTCCCTTTGAATGTTTTCAATCAAGGCGACTTCCAAGGCCTCATCAGGCGTGTAGTCCTTGATGATTACTGGAACCTTTTTAAGCCCTGCAAGCTGGGCAGCGCGCCAACGCCTTTCTCCTGCAATTATGAGATAGGTTCCATCCTCTTCACTTACAACAATTGGCTGTATAAGTCCCTTTTCCTTAATGGAGTCGGCTAGTCCCTTTAGTTGAACCTGATCCATGCTTATTCTAGGCTGAAGAGGGTTGGGCTTTATCTTTTCTATTGGACAAAGAAAAAATCCAGGGGCCTCTGCCTGGAAAATATCATTTGAGGAAATGAGGGTGTTTAGCCCCCTACCAAGTCCGCTTTTTTGATTCATGTCCTCCTCCGGTTCCTCTTTAGAAACTCCCTGGCAAAAGCTAGGTAGCTTTCCGCTCCTTTTGACGTAGGATCGTAAAGAAAAATTGGTTTCCCATGGCTTGGGCTTTCACTCAATCTTATGTTTCTGGGGATGGTTGTACGATAGACCAAATCTCTAAAATGTACTCTTACTTCCCTGGCAACCTGATAGCCCAGCCTTGTTCTGTGGTCGTACATGGTTAGTACCAAACCTTCTATGTGTAGCCTGGGATTTAGTCTTTGTTTTACAAGGCGAATAGTATGAACAAGTTGGCTTAGACCTTCAAGGGCATAATATTCACATTGGAGAGGAATTATAACTGAGTCTGCAGCAGTTAAGGCGTTTACGGTCATTAGCCCAAGGGACGGGGGACAGTCCATTATGACATAATCAAAGCCTCTTAATGTCTTTAAAAGCGCCTTCAAGACTATTTCCCGTTCATCCATGGAGGCAAGTTCAAGGTCTATTCCCACAAGATCGGTATGTGCAGGAACTACAAAGAGATTTTGTTGAAGAGTGGGAGTAATCGCTTCCTCTAAGCCAGCATTGCCCAGCATTACTTCATAGATGTTGGCCTTCACATCTTCTGGGGTTACACCCACACCACTTGTGGCGTTTGCCTGGGCATCGCAATCCACAAGAAGGACCTTCTGATTCAAAATGGCAAGGCCAGAGGCGAGGTTGATAGCAGTGGTGGTTTTACCCACCCCTCCCTTCTGATTTGCAATAGCTACAACTTTGGCTTTTTCTGACGTTTTTTCTGGCATGTCTTTTAAAATTGCTTGTCAAAAGCTGACAGGAGCACAATATTATAAACAAATTAAACCGCGAGAGGTGAATAGACTATAGCAAAGATTTACGGAAACACAAAAGGACTTTCTCCTAGTCAAAGAAAGGCCCTGGAGCGCATCTACAGACGCAGAATTCCCCCATCTGAAATAGTCACAAAGGAGCTTGCCAAGACCCTGGCCCAGCAAAGCAGCCTTCTTTCCAGGCAGATAGGTGTTTTGATTAACAGAAAGGGCTTTGTTACCCACGTAATATGTGGAGACCGCCACGGAATATTCATTCCAGATCTGGAAGAATTTAGAAGAGGGGCCTTTAGGCTCAAGGGACTTCGCTGCCTGCATACGGTTCTTAATAAGGATAGAGGCCTTACCAATGAAGACCTTACGGATTTGGCCCTGCTGAGACTAGATGCCATGATGGTGATAGGTGTAAAGGATGGCCTGCCTGCCACTTATCATCTTGCCTATCTGCTTCCACCAGACCAACAAGGCCATAAGTGGAAGATCGAGCAGTTTCACAACCTTAGGGACATTCCTTATAGTTTTGATCAATTTGTAAAGGAGCTGGAGCAAGACATAGAGAGAAAGTGCCGTCTAAGGGCGGTATCTGGCGCTGAAGAACGGGCAATACTGGTTCATGCAAGTCCGAGAAGCGAAGAATATGCAAAGAGAAGCCTGGAGGAACTGGAGCGCCTGGCAGAAACGTGCAATGTTCAGGTCGTTGACAAGGTGTTTCAGCGCATTGGCAGGTATAATCCTGCTCATCTGATAGGAAAGGGTAAATTAAAAGAGATTTTGATTTCAGGGCTCTATCTTGGCGCCACCATGGTGATCTTTGATCAGAACCTCACCCCAGTGCAGGCAAACAATATCTCCCGCATGATGGACCTTAAGATCATTGATCGTACCCAGCTCATTCTTGACATATTTGCAAGACACGCAACAACAAAGGGTGGAAAGCTCCAGGTAGAGCTTGCACAGCTTCGTTACGCTTTGCCAAGGCTTGTTGGAAAGGGTACTGCAATGTCGCGTCTTATGGGTGGTATTGGAGGTAAGGGGCCTGGAGAGACCAAACTTGAGGTTGACAGAAGGCGCATAAAACAGAGGATCTCTTCTCTTGAAAAGTCTCTAAAGGAGTTGTCAAAAAGGCGCGCACAAAGAAGGAAAAAACGTAAAAAAGACAGAATCCCTGTATTTTCCATTATTGGCTATACCAATGCCGGAAAGTCAACATTGCTCAACAGGCTCACAAAGAGCAGTGTAATGGTGGCAGACAAACTCTTTGCCACCCTTGACCCTTCAACACGGCTCCTTTATTTGAATGGGAAAAAGGTGCTCCTTTCTGACACCGTTGGTTTTATTACCAACATGCCTGCCGATATAAAGCTAGCCTTTAAGGCCACCCTTGAAGAGCTGGAAGATTCGTATGCCTTTATACATGTTGTTGATGCATCAAGCCCTTTCATTCATGAAGAAATAGAGGCTACAGAGGAGATACTTGAAGAAATAGGCGTCATCGACACTCATCGTATCTTGGTCTTAAACAAGTGCGATTTGTTGGATCATGATAGCAAAAAACGAGTAAGGAGAATCAAAGGGCTTTACGTATCTGCAAAGACAGGCGAAGGCATAAATGAACTCCTTACCCATATAGAAAAGGCACTCAAGGCCACATCTGAAAATTATCTTCTTGCCCAATAACTTACGTTGTATGCAAAAGAGGATAGGTGCTCCCACCTCTTGCAACAACAGATTTATTGAACACAAAGGTGCTGTTTTTGTCTGGTAATAGACTTACACGCTCAGGTGTTTGAGGTAGGCCTGATGCAGATCATCTATGGCCTTTTTGTAGTCGTCCTTTCCAAAGACAGCCGAACCTGCAACGCAGATGTCCGCTCCTGCCGTGACAACATCCCTTATGGTGGATGGGTTTACACCTCCGTCCACTTCTATTGGGATATCAAGGCCGCGTTCATCCATTATGTGGCGCAATGCCCTTATCTTGGAAAGGGTTGAAGGGATAAAGCTCTGGCCGCCAAAGCCAGGGTTGACACTCATGAGAAGCACAATGTCAAGGTCTTCAAGTACATACTCTATGGAGCAAAGCGGAGTTGCTGGATTCAAAACCGCACCTGCCTTTTTGCCA
>JAMOUE010000360.1 GCA_027068235.1 Deltaproteobacteria bacterium
TGTGAAAATTCAATGATGAGGCTAACAAATACACAATAAATTAAGCCAGCCACTATTGCCTGTTTTTTAGTAAAACCTAAAAAAACATAAAAAAATATTGGTGTGATTAGGCCTAATGGAATAAAACCCAGTATATTTATAACAATATCCTTAATATCAAAAGATTCCCTAAATATTTTAAATCCCTTTTGAAATACAGGGATTGTTTCTGGAATCACGAGATCTAGTTTCCCATATCCTTTATCTTTAAGAATATGTGAATCTTTTTTAATCTTTTCAAACGTATAAAGTAACATGGGTTTTTCTTTTAAAAAAGGATCAAAAGATTGCTTGTCTTTCCAAAGCAAAAAATGGTTTTGGATGTTAGCAGAATCTAACGGATGAGGGTATAAGGCAATACCATGAATTGAACCATTCCAAAAACGAGTATCGTATGCGTTGTTAGCAAAGATAAGCCGACCTTCTCCCTCTGGAAAAGTTATTTGAAAGTTGGATGAATGTCGCTTTAGTCTTCCATTTATAAAAAGGCTAACCCCTTTTTTAGAACTTACTAATGTTAAAAAAAGGATTTTATTACCATTTTCTAAGCGGAATGAAAGCCTTGGAGTATGACGAGAATGTGAATAGTCATTCCCATTCATAACAATTATCCACGACTTCCATTGGCCCAAAACAAGCTGATTTTTACTATCATTCGCATAAAAAGTTAAAATATTTTTAAAATTAGCTTGTTTAACAGGAGCGGCCTTAAAAGCAACTTCTAAAGTAAAAGAACCATCTGATGAGAAATCATAAAAATTAAATGCCTTGGAAAAGGCTACGCCATACATTCCAAATTTTATTCCAGGTGGTTTTGAACATATAGTTACCTGATTATAAAAGGGATAACCCTTTGGCCACATGCCAAAGGCAAAGGTGATTAAAGAGATGATGAGAAATAGACTAATGATAATCCTTTTCACTTGTAGTGGCCCTGTAAACACTCCATCCATAATATTTCAAAAGTCCTCACTCTAACAGTGTGTAAAATAGGTTGCAAATTATTGCCAAAGACCTTTCATCGTAACCATCAATGGCTTCTCTACGAAATTGTTGAGTTGTAAAAAGTCTGCCGCCAATAGATAAAGTTGCCAAACCTTGTACCAAAAGAAATAAGATGTACTTTTTCTTAGTTGTTTACTTGTTGTCAATATAGTATCAAGTAAACAATTGTTTGCTTGTTAGATTTCAGGGTGAATAATTTTGGTGCTTGAAATCTGTCTGGTTTAGGGGCTTGGATAAAAAGGAAAAAGGATGTTCAGGGGAAAATCATGGGGAAAAATATTGTTATTTTTTCTGATGGTACGTGTAACGAGAGTGATAAAGGATATCCAACAAATGTATTAAAGCTTTATAAGGCAGTTGAAAGACGTACCGTACGGCAGGTTGCCTTTTACGATCCTGGTGTGGGAACTGATTTTTTCAAGATCACTGGCGCTGCATTTGGTGTTGGTATATCGGCAAATATTAGGCAGTGTTACGAATTCCTAATAGATTTCTACAGCCCTGGTGACAAGGTATACCTTTTTGGTTTCAGTCGCGGCGCATTTACTGTAAGGAGCCTTGCTGGCATGATTCATAAGACTGGCATCTTGAAGCGCATCCACAGAGGACGTACCAATCAGGCATTTAAGATTTACAAGAAAAGTAACAATCAGGAGGAGGCCGACAGGTTTTTCCGCAGATATTGTTGGCAGGAAGACGTGAATGGAAAGCCTCCAGCAATCTACTTTATAGGAGTATGGGATACTGTTAGCGCTCTGGGGATACCGTTTGCCGCTGTTAAGTCTTTGAATCCATTTTCAGCACGCTGGTATGGTTTTCATGATGCACAATTACACCAAGAAGTCAAATATGGTTATCAGGCCCTATCTATTGATGACCAGAGAAAGGTATTCAAGCCTGAGATATGGGATGAATCGGATATCCCTAAGGATCAAACCCTGGAACAGGTCTGGTTTGCCGGTGTGCATTCCAATATAGGTGGAGGATACAGGCGCACAGGGCTTTCAGACATTACCCTTGAGTGGATGATGAAACGGTCTATGGAGGCAGGGTTGCTTTTCTGGGATGATTATACCCGTAGGGTGCTTATGCTTCCCAACTATAATGGGAAACTATACGATTCAAGAAGTGGCTTTGGAAAGATTTACATAAAGGCAATAAGAAAGATTCCTGAAAATGCAAAAATCCATCAAACCGTGTTTTTACGTAAGGCAAATAGAGATAATCTTTACCATCCCCCAAATCTCCCAACATCTTATACCATTGTTAAGGACTGAACTGTAACAGCCTGTCATTGTGAGGACTTTATCGAGTCCGAATCAATCTCCTATCCTTCGGTATGCCTCACAATGGCAGTAATAAGTTTTGTCATCTTTCTTACAAATCTAAACAGTGATAGCAAGGCTCAATTCTTGGCTTTTTCTTGTAATTACCTCTGCAAATAGGAACTCTATCCAAGCTTTTCTCAACTCACACGTGGGTGCCTCAAAGGGGGTACCAGTAGTTTCATATGCATAGCCCATACAACCTGCTCCGCAGAAATGTCGCCATCTGCAACTGGTGCAACCTTGAATCTTTTTGGTCCTTGATAGGCTTAATCGCTTTCTTTTCTTGAGTTTTTCCCCTTCAATTATTGATTTGAGATTTGTCTTCTTTAAGTTGCCAAGCAGAAAATCAGTTCCAAAATGAAAACATTGACATGGATAGACATTGCCAAAGGGATCAATCCTCAATTGTGTTCCTATGGAACACTGGTAGGGCATACCTCTGCGTCTGATATCCATGGAGAAGCAGTCTGCCAGAAGGGTCATCTCTCCCTGGAAGTTTTGCGTATAGGTGTAGATTGTTTTCCAGAAGTTGTACATTTCACCATTGGACGGCTGAAGCGCTTCCCAGTTTTTGCGGGCCCTGCCAGAGGGTGTAAGTGGAGGGAATTGGACAACAGAAATGCCAAGTTTATGGGCAAGTCTTATAAAATCTGAAACCTCATGGATGTTTAACTTCATTGGAGTGAATGCCAGGACAATGTCTGCTCCCTTACCGTTTGCCAATAGGAATTCTAACCCCTTCATAGTTGCCTTGAAGCTGCCTTTGCCTCGAATGGCATCGTGGGTAGCTTCTGTAGCACCATCCAGGCTGATTTGTATCTTGATGGGAAGATCAGCCATGATTTTGGCTGTATCTTCTTGGATTAGTGATGCATTTGTTCCAAGAGAAACAAGAAGATCACATGCCAGGGCATGGTTGACTATTTTTCTCCAGTCAGGATGTAGAAGTGGTTCACCACCTCCCAGGGCAACAGAAATCCCACCTTCGTCTTTTGACATGGTAATAATGTCTTTGATATTGGATGTATCAAGTTCATCAGCTCCATGGCTACCAGCATCAAGATAACAATGTTTGCAGCGCAAGTTGCACCGTTTTGTGATCTCAAGGGCTATGCCTCTAAATTTCTTGTCTGGCGGATTTTCAGGAAGAGGCGCATTTAGGATGAGTTTTGCTTCCATCTCCCTGATAAAAGACTCTGTTTGTTTAAGGGCAGTGGAAAAGTCTATTTCATACCGATTGCTAACTATCTGTGCAATATCCTCAACCGATCTTCTGCCATCGCAGTGTTCCAGGATAGACATGGCATCCTGATTTATTATGACCCAGCTTGGAATGGCAGGGTCCAGTAACAGGAACATCCGTTTTTCCCCTGGTGCCTCTACGTCTTCTATCCAGACCTGGCTGGAAAGTTTAGGATTATGGCTTCTTGAGCCTTGAAATGACTTTTCCACTTGGTATAGCTAGTCAGGCTTATTTCGATAATTGCTCCATTTCTTTTGAGTGAGCAATATCTTTTAGCCGGTCGAGAGCCCTTAGAAACTCTGGAGCTGGGATGCCTATCCACCACCACAGTTTATCTATTATGACACCGGGAATGAGAGTTGTTGCCTTTTCTATCTCTATTATGCCAGCAAGCGGTTTGAACTTGAGAGCAGAAGTAGAGTTGATATCTGAAAAATCATATAGTTGAGGGGCAAACCCAGTGATTTCATCTGGATGATTTATCTTGGCCACTTTTTGGGCAAATACAGGTGCAGGAAATACCATTGGCGTGAATACACAGCCTTCATCCTTTGTAAGGTATCCACGTTCAATCAAAGGTTCAAAGAGGGCCTCGCTTAGTTTCTGATGAAGGGTGCTATCTCCCATTATTCGGCGCATGAGTTGAGCGCTGTTTTTTATGGGTTCATCTACAACGATTTCGCGAATTCTTAGTCTTTCAATAATTTTAAGATGATATGGATCTAGAGGGCCACATTGTGGCAAACAATTATATTTTGAGATATCAATTTCATGAATATCGAGTATGGAATGGTATTTTAATATTTCAGAAATTAATGCAGGTAAAGATTTTCTAGATACTTCAATGAACTCTTCACCTTCCATGGAAAATACCCTTGGTTCAAATACATAGCTCATCTCCTTGAAATCTAGGCCAAATTCTTGAAAAACCTTTTCTACTCGTTCACTCAATTCTTTCATTAATTCTATGTCATTAGCAATTTTTTCTTTTAATTCTTTGCTTTTTTCGATATCCCATTTCATCTTTTACTCCTCCTTGATGAAAATAATGTAAAAAAGAGCTTTTTGTTGGCATATGATTGCAGCACTATCTTTTGCTTTTTAATGCTATACCAATGAAAAAGTTTGTCAAGATTATATTCTGTAAGAAATAGTAATTTAAAAAGCTATTGTAATCTTAAAAAATAGGAGGATTTCTATTCAAAAAACCTCTTTACTCTTGTACGTACTAAAGGGTGTCCAAATTGTTTCTAAGTTGGTCTATGGGGATGGGGCTTTTTGATATCCTATTGATATTAGTCAAGGCAATGATTACAAAAAGCAGTAAATCTATTTTCTCAAAACCGTCACATATCAAGGAGGATTATAAAAAGATGTCCCAAGTCTCCGTTCCTGGTCTTGTTCCGCAAAAAGATGGCTCTTTTGCCATATTTGTTGAGGTGCCAAAGGGCGCATGTCCTAGTGCAGATGATCTGATGGTTCTTTCCAATATGATGAAAGATCTAAACTGCAAGGTTCATCTAACAACTGCCCAGAAGATAATGATCTTTGATCTCAATGAGGAAAGTGGCAAAAAGGCCCTAGAGATGCTCTCAAACACTGGTCTTTATGCCAAAACTGCCCTAGATCTTTCTCAGCCAAGGGTCTGTATCGGCAAACCATATTGCAAACTTGCATTGCAGGAGACCTTTCCCCTTTCTGAAACGCTGATGGAGAAGCTTGCTCGTGAGCCCATTGCAAGAAAGATAAAGGTTGGTATTGCTGGCTGTCCTGCCTGTTGTTCTTGGGCTAATATAATTGATATTGGTTTTATAGGGGTAAAAAGCGGTTTTCAGGTCTTTATAGGTGGGCATGGAGGTGCTCGGCCAGCAATTGGGGAAAAAATGGGTATGATTACAACCCATGACGAAGCAGTAGATTTGGTGCGTAAGATAGCAAAACTGTTTAGGGAAAATGTTACAAAAAAATCTCGATTAGAAAGAGTTATCAAAAAGATAGGTCTAGAAGAGTTTAAAAGTGCTGTAGGTTTGTAGTATTGCCAAATATGGCTGGAGTCTTTTATACGGATTTTAATCAAAGGCAAGAGGTTGTTCCAAGGCTTCTTGACGCCGCTGGCTTAGCCTCTTGCCTTTTTGCATCAGCACGAAACAAAAGAGTCCCTGTTCTTATAAAACCAAACTTGGTTAACGATTCCCCGTTTCCCATTACAACGCCATTATGGATTGTGAAAGAGGTTGTCTCTTACATAAGATCTATTGATTCGAAAAGAGAGATTGTAATAGCTGAGGGCACAGGGCAACCTGATACAGAGACCTTGGCCCTCTTTGCACATCATGGCTACATAAAGATTTCAGGGGTTGACTTTATAGATCTTAACAATGCCAAGTGCAAGGTGATAGCCCTGCCAGAGGGAAGGAAGTGGAAAAAGGTTTATATCCCAGAGGTGGTATTGGATTCTTTTGTTATATCTATGCCTGTTTTAAAGGCGCACACCCTGGCACAGGTCACCCTATCAATGAAAAACATGATTGGCGTATGTCCACCAAAGTATTACCAGGCAGACGGTTTTTGGAGAAAGTCTGCTTTTCATACCCAGATTCATGAGGCAATAGTTGACCTTAACGAGGCAAGTGCGCCAGATTTTTGCGTACTTGACGCCACAGTAGGTCTTTGTAAAAGCCATCTTTCTGGGCCGAGGTGTAGTCCGGCAGTC
>JAMOUE010000361.1 GCA_027068235.1 Deltaproteobacteria bacterium
TACCCCGGTTGATTACAAAATATGAAAGAAGATCCCAGGCTCGGCGTGAAAGTTTGATCGTACGATTGCCCTTTCTCACAATACCTTTTCTGAGATCTATGAAAACATCACCTATAGAGACAGATACTTCGGAGATTTTAGTACGGCGCAAAAGCGCCTTTATCCGTAAAGATAATTCAAGTACGTCAAAAGGCTTTACAAGGTAATCGTCAGCCCCAAGCTCAAAGCATTCTTTTTTGTTCTCAAGGCGCCCCTTAGCGGTAAGAATAAGCACGGGAAAATAAGGAAAAGTTTCTTTCACCTGACGTAAAATCTTTTCTCCAGGAAGTCCAGGCAAAATCAAATCAAGGACAAGAAGATCAAAATTTTGTAATAAATCAATAGAGAAACTAAATGGATCATTTACAAGATGAGCAAATAAGTTCTCCTGGCGCAAAAATTCTACTAAACTTGAGCCTAGATAAAGATCATCTTCTAAAAGAAGAATTCTAGAAAACATTACCTAAAGCTTCTTCAAAGCCATTTATAAGAGTTATCACAAGAATCCCAAACTAAAACTGGTATTTTGCTAGATTTAGCCACCAATCTTATTTCAAAGCCTTCAAAAGAATCAGAAGCACCTGGTAAGACCACCCCAGAAGAATTACAACTTTTGGGAGAAACTACAACTGAATCTATATTTTTAGGTACCTGAAAATTTCCAATTGGAGTAGAAATTATCTCCCCAGAGGAAGCTGAAAAAGAAGGAAAAGCTGCTCCAGTAGCAGCCTTACTATTAACAAGAGCCACAGCTAATTGCTCAGCAAAAGAGACCATAGAACTCATAATCGCTCTATCACGATATCTTTGATAAGAAGGAACAGCAACCATAACTAAAATAGCCAAAACACTTATGACGATCATAAGTTCTATAAGAGTTAGACCTTTCGTCCTCATAATACCTCCCCAAAAGAACTGGCTGCAGGAATTTTTTCCTGCAGCCAGCAAAGAGCAGTAAACTTAAGAAGAAGAACAGGTTATCTTCTTTCCTCCACCACTCGAATCACCACTACCCGTACAAGTATATCCTTCAGCCAAACCAGCCCCAGTAGCAGTAACAGTATAGGTTCCATTAGCAACATCAACATTGACCGTTATACCGGAAACAAACTGATTAGATTCTAAGTCAGAAACATCAATACTATCACAATTAGTGACAGCTCCCTGATCATAAGCTGCAATACATTCAGCAGCTCTATTTAAGGCAACTTCTGTAGCATGTTGGACAGCAGAATGCGCAGATCTCTTTCTGTATTTTTGAAACTGAGGAATTGCTACAGCAGATAAAATAGCAATAATAGCCACGACAATCATTAATTCTACCAAAGTGAAACCCTTCTTACGATTCTTCTTACGTACGTCTTTTCTTTCCATTTCTATACCCCCTATTTGGTTTTGTTTATTCCGAGGTGGCCACCTCGTTTTCTCACTCATCATATTTGCAAAGGGTATGCCAAACTTGAAACCCCTGTTTCTCGCTAAAAATGGTATCGGTGTGAGGAATTAAAGGCTTTAAGATTGACAATTTTTGTCAGTTCATGGTCATATTTTGGCAGCA
>JAMOUE010000362.1 GCA_027068235.1 Deltaproteobacteria bacterium
ATTTCCTTTTCCTTTGCCAGTCGCCCTACCAAAGATTATAGGCGGGGGCTTTTAAAGGGCTTGTCAAGGTCGCAGGAATTGGACGCTGATAGAGCTCCCTGCACAAGTGAATGCTTACCAACGGCTGGTGGAATGTTTGCTACCTTGACAAGCCCAGCCCCCGCCTTACCATTTAATTGAGGCGACTGGCAAAAGAGAAAAAATTTTGACCTTTTTTCCTCTCCACTTGCCGTAGAGCTCCACTCTTACCGTTCTACCGTCGTCTATTGCCCAGAACCCGCTAATCCTTACCATTTAACAGTCTCCTTAAAAAGTCGGCTGAATGCGATATTTTTGCGGGATTAGCGTTCAGCTCCCTTGCCACCTCTCTCACCCCCCGTTTACCTTGAACAATGTCAAGGATTTTGTTGGTATAATCGTCTCCATAATTTCTGATGTAGATTAGGATTAGCCTGTTTAAACACCGTTTAAACACCTCAACCTCTTATAGAGTTTGGGCGTTCCCTTGGAACGCCTTAACCTTTTCCTCAAACTCAAGGTTAGCGATTTCCCTTTTAACTTGGTGCTTACCCACTACTCCACCTTTAAAACAGTAATCTGGGTTAAGCCTAAAGGCCGTTTTACGGGGTTTCCACTGGACGATAAACTTGAGTTTTAAGAGAGTTTTAATAGCCCTTTTTACTGTTACAACCGAAATGTTCAAATCCTTTGCTAATTCCTCATAATCAACGGTAATCCACTCGTTGTTCCAGCCTTTGGGCGATGAGTTTTTAGCGATAAACCAAAGGAAAACCTCAAGTTCCGAAGCCTTTAACTTTTTACGCCTAATGGCCTCTAAAACCTTTTCACCGTAAACCTTTGTGTAAGGCTCTTTATCTTTCGGTGAGCGTGGGATAAAGGCGTCAAGCGTTAGTTCAATTGGCAAAAATTCACCGTCTTTAGTAACGATGCCCGCTAACTCCATTCTACCTTTCACCTTCAAACTCATTGTGCCACCTCCTTTAACTTTAGGTTTGGTATCTATTCTATGTTATTTAAAGTATCAAGTCAAGATACTTTCAATATCAAAAAAGTCATTTTAAGTATCACTGATGATACTAACAATCGCTCAAACCCTTGTCATTCAACAAATTCCCACATCTATATCTGTAATGTAATTACACCTATCCGTTTTACGGTAAACGGCGGGAGTTCTGGGATTACCGTTTAACGGTTGCTGGGGATAGCAAGCTACGGCAGGTCTGACGACCTGCCTCCGCTTGTTGGGGGGTGAAACCCCCCAATCCCCCCCTTTCCACCTTTCCTTTAGTCGTTTTAAAGGCACTACCGCAGGTAGTGCGTATCCTGCTAACTAAACACAGAACGGTTAACCGCAATTACAGGGAACTAATCGGCTGATAAAGAGGAAGTCCGGTTGAAAAGAGGTTGGGGACTTGATTAGTGAGGACGACTAAAAGAGGAAAGGAATATTTCCTTTTCCTTTGCCAGTCGCCCTACCAAAGATTATAGGCGGGGGCTTTTAAAGGGCTTGTCAAGGTCGCAGGAATTGGACGCTGATAGAGCTCCCTGCACAAGTGAATGCTTACCAACGGCTG
>JAMOUE010000363.1 GCA_027068235.1 Deltaproteobacteria bacterium
AAAAAAGAAATTGGCTGCAGGCCGTTGTTCCTGGGTTTTGGTTGACTTAGAAAGGCGTTCTGCCAAATCCCAGGCCTTCTCTTCCTTACCAAGGTGTTCATAGCTACTAATAAGACCTTGGTATATGGAAGAGTTAACCTCCTCTTTTTGTGAAAGGGAGCTGAAAAGACGCTCTGCTAATTGGTAGTCACCCTCTTTTAAGGCCGCCCATGCTGTAAATTCCTTCAACTTGTCATTATCGTCTTGACACATAAAGCTGGAAAAACGCCTGTAGCCATGAATCACTGCCTTATAACGACCTTTTTCATAATCATAAGCCATCTGCTCCTTTAAATCGTTACAAAAAAGCTGGGTAATCCGCTGACTATTGGAAAATCGCTGGGCCAAAGAGGAGATACATGCCTTGTCACCAAGCCTTAGGCAACTAAGTGCAAGTCCGTAGGCAACTTCTTCCTTTGATGGCTCTTTCTCAAGTAAAGACTCAAAAAGGACCTTGGCCTTTTTTTCATCACCCACATTAAAAAAGGCCCATCCAGCAACCAGAAGGACATCCTTTCTCTTTTGAAGAGAAGGGGACAGCTTATTAAAACGATTAATGGCCTCCTTCCACTGTCTTGCCTGTGCCAACTTGAAATACTCATTTAAATCATTTGTTGGCTTGGCATGTGGTTGCGCCTTTACCCTTTTCTTTGCCCTAGCCTTTATTTTTGTCTTGGCTTTTGCCTTTTTCTTTGGCGGAGAAGACCTTTTTCTTTTTGGTTTCTCTTGCTTCTTAGCTAAAAAGCGCTTGAATTGCGCCTGCTTTTCTTCAGAAAGGTATGCAAGAAACTTCTTGGCCTCTTGCTTTTGTCCCTTATTCAAATAGAGGTAAAAAAGAGCTTCCCCACACTCTTTTTTCTTATACCCCTTATTGAAAAGCTCCTGAAAACCTTGAAGCGCCTCTTCATGCCGACCTATTTTGAAATAGGTCCAGGACAATCCATAAAGGGCCTTTTTATTATCTGGCTCGATCTCTAAGATCCTTTTAAAGATCAATTCGGCATCATTATATTTTTTTTCATTATAGGCATCCCAACCATAGGCAATGAGGCGTGATGTCCTGGATGAGATAATCTTATGCAATAGTCTCTTGTTAGCATCATAAGTAGGATTCAGGGTCTCTGCCACTACACCTAGAGATAGAGAAAAATAAAAAACAAACAAATACAACAAAGAAAGAGAGGCAATTTTTCTCATTTAAAAAACCTTGCTTTGGAAAGAAGATACATAGAGGCAGAAAAATAGTTATCCTTTTCGTATTCTATCTTACCGTCTGCCATCCTTGCAAGATCTGCAGCTGCATCATTTCTTCCAATTGCTCTGGCAAAGGATGAAAGGGCAGCATAAGCTCCTGCAGGACACTCCTTTATAGAAACACAATTTTTTTTCAAATTTACAGACTCTGGAAGGTATCTATTTTTCTTAAAAAAGCTCCATAATCGGTTAAACCCCTCTACAAACAAGGCATCCCCCCCAGACCAAGACATATACAAAAAGACACGCCAAGCATCATAGCCAAAACGAGGGCTTTTTTTATGGAGTTTGGTAGTCTTGCCATCACTTTTTAGAAGCACCCAGTCTGCAGGAAGCAACCACAGGCCAAACCTCGACTTTTCCAGCAACCTTTTAGAACAAGCCAAAATATCTTTCCACTCCTTAGACCTATCCAATTGGGAAAGATCCTTATAGGCATTAGGAATGATATAAGATGGATTTATTACCAAGTCTTTTCCATCCACAAAGCCATAATAACCAGGAAGGATCATGGAGCTTCCGTCCTTTGTAATAACAAGTTGTTTCCTTATAGAGTGCGCTATCTCCTTGGCCGCCTGTTCAAAACAGGGATCTTTCCACTTTTTCCAGCCAAGATAGAGGGCCCATGCAATAAGGACATCTCCATCGGCTGCATTATTGTAGTCTATCACCTGCCAGGAACCATTTGGCCTTTTTCCCCATGACCAGCAAAAAAGCTTATCGCCCTTTCGTAACTGCAAGTTACTCTTGGTCCAATGCCATATGGAGTCAAAGGCCTGCTTGTCATCATTGGCAACAGCAAGTAACAGTCCATAGGCCTGGCCTTCTGAATGGGATATCTTGTTCTGATAAAAGTCAACTATCCTTCCATCAGACGACAAGAATCGTTTTTTATAGTCATTCCAGCCAAAACCAAAGGCACCAGAACAGACACAGAAAGAAACTAATTGCACCAAGCCCAAAAACAGCAGGCAGAGGTGAAATCTATATCTCATTTGCCAGTCTCTTTTTCCTCCTCCAGCGTAAATATGAAGCGAAGATGATTACCAGTACCAACAAACTGATTCCTAGACACACGTAAAAGACCCATGGATAACTACGCATGAAAAAATCTATCTTCTCCGTACCACTTAGGGCACCTGTATAGTATGTGGCTCCTACCTTGAGGCTGTGAACCCTTTTCTCATTTTTTGTGCTATAAAGGACAAGATCTCCTTCAGCCAGACTTCTAAGCCTTCCAGTCCAGATCAGTTCACTGGTCCGATTGAATATATTGGTATCCTGTCCGGTCCATAACAAAACCGTACGCCCTATAGAAAAGGGTGACTCAAACTCCATCAAAAGACCTGTTTCATTATCCAGGGCAACCTTCTGCTCTTTGACTTTTGCTGTCTTTGTCACCCCTCTAACTGGGAAAATGGTAGAATAGTTTTCCAGCTTTTCCTCTAGTTTCTGCCACAAGCTTCTTTGCTGCCCCTGCGAAAGATCCACAAACTGAGGATATTTCACCAGAGCAGAAGTTCCCTTAAGTTTTAAAGGTGCTTTATCTATAAAGGGTTCAGGAAGCTTCGAGACCGGACCAATAAGAACTATGTCCTTATCTCCTATTGATGTCGGATCAAACACGAAACTCATATTTGTAGGGGCTATCCCACTCACCTGGCCAAGATAGGCAGCAATATTCATGGCCAAGGAAACCGATGCCATATCCTTTTCAAGCAATAGAAATACTATATCATCTCCATTGGCATCTCTTACAAAGGGAAATCCTGAATCAAAAAAGTATTTTATTTGAGGCATCTTTCTCCAGTGCCCCATCTCTGGAAAGACGAGCTTGGAGTCATCAAAAAGTGTCAAAAATAGATTCATATCTTGGAATCCCTGACACCTTTTAATGATTAGGGGCACAAGTACCGACTCAAAAGATATTATATTTCTACCAGGCTTGAAAAGGTAAGTAGGCACCAAGATCTTGTAATTTTCATAAAAGGCCCCTTCTTTATTGTCTAAATGGATACTAGATACTGGTTGTCCATTAAGCTCGATCTTCATGGTTGAGTCTTCTCTGACTGCCCCGCTGAACCCAAAATGAAGAGACAACACAGCATTTTGGTTGGGTTTAATATATATATCTGGGGGCAAAAAGAATTCCAACGGTACAGGCTCCTTACTCATTCCTACAAAAACATGAGTCTCAAAACCAAGGTCACTAAACTTGACTGGTAGCCCTGGAGGCAGCAGATCTTTCCTGTGGTATGGTTCCAGGTTTGGAAACTCTACGTCTTCGATTATCATGTAAGGAGTTTGGGGAAACGGGAAGCTGATAGAAGAAAACGCCATGGCAGCCTGCTTCACCTCATCCATTGTCTCTCCAGTAACGGCGACCAACACATGGGTGGTATCGACTTTGCTCATGCTGCCTTCTATGGACACATTGCCCTCACCTTGTGACACAGGAAGATGGCTTATGCTAACCATTGGGCCATAAGCCTCTGTTTCATGTGAAACACCTAGTTTTTCAAGACCCTTTACGGTGCCGATATAAATATTGTCTACTCCGGGAACAATAGAAGTTGAAGCTGTCAAATATACAGGGCGGTATGACAACCTTGCACCAATTCCTCCTGCCACTATAGCACTACTGTGGAGCAATTCCTCATTTAACGAATCGAGAACAAAATTGATCCTTTGTTCAGGAACTATCTTGGGATCTTCAATATAGTAAGGAATGGAAGACAATTTGGCCGGAATAGGCCTGGCAGAGTAATCAATATCCAAGGTTGCCTCTCCAAGCTTGAGCACCGTCCAAAGCTCAGGCGCAAAAGGATCTTCACATTCCTTCTCGGAATGTTGAACTACCTCAAATGTAAGATCATGATAACCTGGCTGGAGTAAACTGCTGGGAATCTTTACCTCAACATTCCTGTACGAGTTAAGGGGAGCAAGGTCTGACTGAAAAAGCGGAATATCATCCATTGAAACCACAAGACGTGATTTGTAGGCGAGAAGAGCTGAAGAATTCACATAGGAAAACTTTAAAACCGCACCGTTTACCTTCCACCTTGCTGGCACAGGAAGGCTTATCCGGTATTTGTCCTTAATCGAATGCAATTTAATGCTTGTAACAGGCACCAGTTTATTTAACTCAAATACCTCGGCAGCGGCATTTAAAGATACAAGGCTAAATCCCAAGAAAATTATTATAGTTACAGCCCTTATATACATATTGGCCTCCTCTCTCTTAAACATATAAATCTCCCCCTTAAAGGCCTCTTTCCTCTTTTAATGACCCAAAGTAAAATTTATTTTTAAACCACCCTATGGCTATCTCAATGATTTCTCCAAGGGCGTATCTTGCTCCTGTAAATCCATGGCGCACCAGATAGAGCACTCCCTTTATCAAAGGCACCTTTTTCCTTTTTCTTTCCTGATAAAGTTTCCATCTCAGGCTATCCCCATAGACATAGGCCACTACATCTTTAAACTCTTCATAAGAGTTTATAAGAAATTCAAAGGCCAAGTTGACCTTATCACCCTTATCAGGATCAATCCTTATAACCTTGGCATTGATAGTATATTCGTTCCCATAACTATCCCTTACATGAAGATTTACCCTATCCCCTAGCCTAAGAGATGGCTCTCCCTCCATAATGGCACCCATTCCGCCAAAAGACAAATCCTTCACCTTGCAAGATGCAACCGTCACAGAATCCATCTTTACCTTCACATACCCATATGCCCATGTACGAGGATGTCTGCGCAACTGATGCCTTTCGTAAACGCTTCCTATGGACATGATTAAAAGTAGCATATGAAAAACCAACCAGGCGCTACAAATCATGACAACATCCCTCTCAAAGGGGGTGACATGCCACCTGTAAAAGGCAAAGGGTATTGCTAGTAGACAAACCCCAAACAAATAAACAAGGGGCCATGCCAAAGGGCTTAAAAAGTCTGTAGACAGGCTCTGCCCCTTAGGGGTTACCCTAAAATGGGGCTTTTTGGGATTCAAAAGCACGGAAACCACTGCTGGCAAAAGAAAAAACGACTGGGCAGTTTCATACAATTCTGAAAATAGCGGCCATCTGTATTTGCCAAAAATGAAGTTACCAATACAAAATGACGAAACAAGAAACGGTAAAGTATAGGCTATAACCTGCGGCACAGAGGCCATATAAATGTGTAAACCGAAAAAGAGATATAGTAGTGGAGAGATTATAAACATGGCGCGGGCCAGCCCAAAAAACCAAAACAGGCTACTGTTTGCATAACCTATTCTTTGGTATAACTTCAGCCCTCTTTTTATGATCGGATTATTCAATAAAAATATCTGAATCATCCCCTGAGCCCATCTTGTTCTTTGCTTAATAAAATCCACAAACGTCTCTGGAGACAAACCGCTAGAAACAGGATCTGCAAAATACATGCTTTTTAGGCTCATAGCATGAAGCTGAAGGGATGTTTCAGCATCCTCTGTTACGGTAACTCCGGAAATACCACCTATCTGCTCAAGAAAACTCCTCCTGAGTACTGCTGCCGATCCGCAAAAAAAGCTGGAATTCCAAAAGTCTAGGCCCCTTTGTATAACCCCATAAAACATCTCTGACTCAGAAGGAGCATCTGCAAAAAGCCCTAAATTTTTTTCAACAGGGTTGGCATTGATCATAAAATGGGGGGTCTGCACTAGAAACAGGGCCGGATCATTCTGGAAAAACCCTACAGTTCGTATTAGAAAATCTCTGGTTGGTACATGATCACAATCTAGGATAAGAAGCAAATCTCCCTGGCATTGGGGAAGAACTGCATTTATATTTCCTGCCTTGGCATTAGAATTGTCCCTTCTAGTCCGATACTCAACCCCTGCCTCATGGCAAAATGCTGAGAGTTCTTGTCTTCTTGCCTCAGCGGCCTTTCTTATTTTTGGATCAGGAGAACTTAACCTTTGCAGGGTAGCACCATCATCTAAGACAAATATCCTGAACCTGTTTCTCGGATAATCCATC
>JAMOUE010000364.1 GCA_027068235.1 Deltaproteobacteria bacterium
GCCTTACATGCACATCCAACGCTCTTGACCACGGATAAACCTCTTTGTTGTGCCACAAATGGGTGCTCAAAAACTCCCTGCTCAACACCTTGCCTTTGTGGTCCAAAAAGAGGTTTAGAAGATCAAACTCCTTTTTTGTCAGTTTGACACTCTTGCCATTCACCTCAATCATGCGCTTTTGCCTGTATATCTTTAATGTTCCAAGATCTACAGGGTCGGTGGCCGTTGAGCTTGACTGATGACGCCTCAGACATGCGCGGATTCGCGCTTCAAGCTCAAGGTATTCAAAAGGCTTTGTAACATAGTCGTCGGCTCCCACTTCAAGCCCTCTTATCTTGTCTGGGAGTGAATCCCTTGCACTGACTATAATGATTGGGATGTCTGATTGTTTCCTTATCTGTTGGCACACCAAAAGCCCATCTATATCTGGCAACCTGAGATCCAAGATAATAAGATCTGGGGCAAGGGCAGCAAAGTTTTTTAGCACCTCTTTTCCTGTAGATGCACCTACAGTATCAAAGCCATCAAGCCTTAATTGATCCATCAAAACAGTCCTGATATCGTGTTCATCCTCCACAACCAGGATTCTGGCCTTAACCATTTGCTTGATCCCTTTTATCTTCTTTCATAGATGGTATGAGAAAGTAAAAACAGCTTCCCTTCTCGTTTTTGGATCTTTCACAAACCCCTATCTCACCTCCATGGGCCTCAATTATTCCCTTGGCTATGGCAAGGCCAAGGCCCATACCGGTATCGGTCTTGGTGTCAGAGCGTTGGAAAAACTTGTTAAATATCTTGTCCCTATCCTCAATTGGAATGCCTGGGCCATGGTCTTCTATTGTGACTTTCCAAAAATCATTACTTTTAGAAAGACGTATCTCGACAACATCGTCTTCTGGAGAAAATTTGATGGCATTTGACAACAAGTTAATCATTACCTGTTCCATACGCTTTTTGTCCATCAGGGCCAAACATGCCTCATCTGGCACCTGATAATCCAAGTGAACCTTCTTCTTCCAGGCAAGGGGCATTGCCATAAAGATCGCATCTTCCACCACCTCTGCAAGATCTGACTCTTCCCTGTGTAATGCAAGCTCTCCACTTTCTATTCTTGAACAATCAAGAAGGTCCTGCACCATTGATGAAAGTTTCTCCACATTGCGCTGCAGTATCTCTAGATATGGGGTCAACTCATCAGATCCCTTTCTGAGAAGGATGGTAATTGCTCCTTTTATTGCAGTTATGGGGGTTTTAAGGTCATGGGTAATGTTTGTGAAAAAATCTGCTTTATATTTTTCCGTCCTTTTTAGTTCCTCATAGGCAAGCTTCAACTGTTCAATGGCTGAGTTGGCCTCTTCCTGCAAAGCGTTCTGTTTCTTGGCCAGGGTTTTCACCATATTGTTGAAGTTCTCTCCAACACTTTGCCACTCTAGGCTTTGATTAAGATGTACCCGAACGTCAAAATTGCCTGCTCTTACCTTCTCTGCTGCAAGGCTTAACTCATTTAGAGGCCTCAACACGAAGTTTCTCAACATGAACCATAGGAGAGTTAATATTATTACTATCCCACTAATCATATATATGACA
>JAMOUE010000365.1 GCA_027068235.1 Deltaproteobacteria bacterium
CACCTGTTTTGAGGGTAGAAATACCAAAGCCGGATGGCAGCAAGCGTCCCCTTGGTATTCCTACATGTCAGGTCCTGCAAGGTCAAAGACAAAAGGGTCCTGAAACTTATTGGTCGATACCTTCGTGCTGGAGTGATCAATAAAGGACGCCTGGAGCGCACCCACAATGGCGTGCCACAGGGAGGCCCTCTTTCACCGATGTCAGGACCCACCAGTAAAACTGGTGGTTTAGATTTCTATTAATAAAGCCAGGAAAGTTGCTTTTATTCAGGCCGCCTTCCCCAACGCTTTCATTAATGTTCAGGAAGGTTTTCTAAATTCCTTTTCGGCCTAAACTTGAAATAGCTAAAAATCAAAAGAAGATAAACTGTCATGAATAACAGAGGTAGAGAAATGCCGCTTACCCCCTTCACTGCACTTGGAAACGTTATGACAAATACTGCACCTGTTTCCTCTTTAAGGCGGACAACGGCAGGAATATGATCTAACCAGAAAAGTGCGAAAAAAACAGGCATAAGATAGGTAAGGCCATAACGTGCAAATCTCTGAGCCAGATAGTCATTAAATCTTTCATCCAAATCCTTGTCACTGGCATCGTACAACACCGCCTGCTTTTTCCAGTCATCAATCTCTTTTATCAATTCCTGGGCTTGTTTCCTTGCCAAAAAGGCACGTTGAAACTCTGCCTCCTTTTCATCCACCCTCAAAAGTTTCCTTATAAGAATGGAGATCCCAGCGGTTAATGAAGCCACCAATGTAACCTGCAACCATAAAGGTGCACCCAAGGCGTTTAAAGGAGCAATGATAAGCAGATTCAAAAAATGACCAATGCTTGAAAATAGCGGCGTCAGGACCGCAATCATAAGCCAATCTAAAAAGTCTCTTATAAAACCCGGTATGAAGTCCATGAGCTAAGCATAAAACCAGCATATCTTTTTTTCAATGAGAAGAATGGATATGAAATAACTCCTTTTGCTTCACTAGAAGGATTTGATAATCTGGCATAAAGGGCGCACCATGATATAATGCCTCTTTTCACAGTTTAGGATAGATCTATATTTTCCTGGGAGCGCCCAAAAGATATGACAAATCTGCTGAGAGATCATTACAATAGGAGTGCTAACAGTAATAATAAAAACTTCTGATTACAGGAGAAAAAAATGAAATTTTTTGTCAGCGTCATTGGCCTAGTTATGATTATAGAAGGACTTCCCTACTTTGCCTTTCCGGAAAAGATGAAGTTGTTTTTGGCTCAACTACAGGAAATGCCTCCAGAAAATCTTAGATGGATGGGATTTTTTCTTATGTGCATAGGCCTTCTCCTTTGTTACGTGGCCCAGAGAACTGGAATCTTTTCATGAGCAAAGATTTTCTACTTTCGTCCTACCAGTACAATCTTCCCCCTAAACTTATTGCCCAAACCCCCTCTGACAAAAGAGAAAAGTCGAGACTCCTGATTTTGGAAAGAGACACCGGGAAACTTACGCATCTATATTTCAAGGATGTTGCAAATTTTTTAGAACCTGGAGATTGCCTGGTAATTAACCAAACAAAGGTATTTCCAGCAAGAATCCTTGGACGCAAGCCAACTGGCGGAAAAATTGAATTTTTATTCCTTGAGTTTCCAAAAGAGATAAAAGATGGCGTTGCCACTGCAAAGGCCCTTTGTAAGAGTTCAAAACCAGTAAAGATCGGTGACAGCTTTTCATTCATGGATCTTTTGGAAGTTGTCCTCACCAAAAGACACAAAAATGGGGGGCTTGATGTAACTTTATATTATGAGGGGGAACTCCTACCAATAATAGAGCAGGTTGGAATAATGCCTCTTCCTCCATATATAAAAAGAGAAAAAATGATGGCCCTAGACAAGGAACGATATCAAACTGTATATGCCAAAGAGGTTGGGTCGGTTGCAGCCCCCACAGCAGGACTTCACTTCACCAAAGAAATCATGAATACTCTGATTCAAAAGGGAGTTAAAATTGCCCCCTTAACCCTTCATGTCGGTTATGGAACCTTTGCTCCTATCAGGACGGATGATATTCGAAGGCACAAAATACATAGTGAATGGATAGAAATTGGAGAAGAAAGTGCCAGAATAATCCAAGAAACTAAACAGACTGGGAAAAAAGTGGTTGCTGTTGGCACGACTTCGGTACGAACCATTGAATTTGTCTATTTAAAAAAGGGACTTGTTACAGAATATTCAGGTCTTTGTGACTTATATATTTATCCAGGTTTTAAATTCTCGGTAACAGACGCCATGTTAACCAATTTTCATTTACCAGGTTCTTCCCTCCTGCTATTAGTCAGTGCATTTGCTGGAAGAGAAAAAATACTTTCAACATATATGGAAGCCATTGATAAAGGCTACAGGTTCTTTAGTTATGGAGACGCCATGCTAATACTCTAATATCACCAAGAAATTACAATCCCATCTTAAGCCTTGCGACCATTACATCGATCTTTTTCTTATCCTCACTGGTCAAATCATAGAAACGCACACCCATTCCCCTTTTTTCAGTAGGAGATTTGGTTTCATTTCTGGTCCATACAACCTCAGCCTTGGTTTTTACCTTAACAGCACTATCAGGAAGCATGAACTCAACAACTATAGTAGTGCCTGGAGGCAAGGGTTTTCGAGTCGCAATGAACATTCCCCCTTCACTAAGATTCTCGGCAAAATCTGTAAAAAACTTATTGACGTCTCTGTAGTCCACCTTGAGGATTACTGGATGCCTTGGCTGCCTTCTCTTGTCTTCCATATTCTTCACACTCCTGGAAACAACTTCAACAATATCCTAAATATATCCTTTGACTATTAATTCGACCCTTTGCCCTTGAAACTTTAAAATGAAGGGGTTATAAAGCTGGCACTCGTTTGGAATATACTGAAGAAAGTGAGAGGATAAAGCAAATGGCCAAGGTCTGCGAAATTTGCAAAAAAGGCCCTTTAACGGGCTGCAATGTGAGCCACGCCAACAATCATACTAAAAGGCGCTGGCTACCAAACCTTCAAAGAGTAAGGGTAAACGTCAACGGCAAGACCCAGCGCATGCGTGTCTGTACAAGGTGCATACGCTCAGGGAAGATAGAGAAACCTCCAATCAGGATCAAGGCCGAGCAACAGTAACCTGCCTCATTGCCATGAGGGTTAGACAGAAGCTTGTCTGTCTACCCTCATCACACCATTTACCTTCTTTATCCCAGACATAACCTTTTTAAGATGGTTGCTGTCCCTTACCTCTGCCACAAAGGTAAAATGTGCGCTGTGGTCAGGACTTGTATATACCTTTGCCTCTAAGATATTGGCCTCTGCCGCACTTATTGCATTACTTACTGCTGCAAGCATTCCCTTTTCATCAGCAGTCACTACATTTAGCATTACTGGATAATTTATATCTTCATCTGTAGTCCATGTAACCTCTATCTTTCTATCAGGTTCCAAGGACGTAACATTAGGGCAGTCCTCTCTGTGTATGGTAACTCCACGGCCTCTTGTAATGTATCCTATCACCTCATCGCCTGGAACAGGTGTGCAGCACTTTGCCAGATGAATCATTATGTCGTCATGACCTTGTATCTGAATTCCCTCGCTCTGGGGCTTTTGTGCCTTTGACGGACCTTGGGATTCTTGTCCAATTATGTCCTCAAGATCTTCTACATGCTTTAACTTTACAAACTTTCTTACGATCTGGGACGGTGAGATCTTGCCATAGCCTGCTGCTATAAGCATGTCATCAACGGTCTTAAACGAAAGAGATTTGGCTACTTCCTCTGCATCTTCTTTCATAAACTCTGCAAAATCGAGTCTGTGCTTCTTAAACTCCCTGTTACAAAGATCCTTTCCAAGCGCCAGACTCTTTTCTCTCTCTTCGGTCTTTATCCACTGGCGTATGCGGGCACGAGCACGGCTCGTTCTAGCAATCTTCAGCCAGTCCCTACTTGGCTTGTGATGCTTGGAAGTAATTATCTCAACCACATCTCCATTTTGTAGCTGATATTTGAGTGGCACCATCTTACCGTTGACCTTGGCCCCGGCGCAATGATGCCCCACCTCTGTATGTATGGAATAGGCAAAATCTATAGGGGTTGCCCCCATTGGGAACTCCTTTATTTCCCCATTAGGAGTCAGCACGTAGACTTCGTCAGGAAACAGATCCATACGCACAGACTCAAGGAATTCCCTTGGGTCCTCAAGTTCCTTCTGCCACTCCATGAGCCTTTTGAGCCACTCAAACTGACGCTGCTGATCCTTTTTGAGGATCTTTCCTTCCTTATATAGCCAATGAGCAGCAATACCCTCTGTTGCTACCTTATCCATCTCCTCAGTACGGATCTGGATCTCCATCCTTTCCCCATAAGGACCAATAACTGTGGTATGAAGAGATTGATACATATTGGCCTTTGGAAGAGAGATATAATCTTTAAAACGGCCAGGAACTGGTTTCCAAAGGGAATGAACTATGCCAAGGGCCTCATAACACTCGGTAACAGTCTTGAGGATGATTCTAAAGGCTATAAGATCGTAAATCTCATCAAGGCTGACATTTCTCCTGCGCATCTTTCTAAAGATGCTGTAAAGATGCTTTGGCCTTCCAAGAACACGGCATGAAAGGCTGTATTCTGCCATCTTTTTTGAGATTATCTCTTTGACCTCTTCAACATAGGCCTTTCTGGCACCCAACCTCCTTTCAACCTCTTCTTTTAACTCCTGATACTCCTCAGGATAGAGGAAGGAAAAAGCCAGGTCTTCGAGTTCCCTTTTTATCCAGTCTATACCCAGCCTGCTTGCAAGAGGCGCGTAAATATCTAAGGTTTCACGGGCTATCTTTACCCGCTTACGCTCCTTCTGGTACTGCAATGTACGCATATTGTGAAGCCTGTCTGCCAGCTTCACAAGCAGGACTCTGATGTCCTTGGACATGGCAAGGATCATCTTTCTGATGTTCTCTGCCTGCTTTTCTATTCTGCTTTGAAAGTTTATCTGACTGATCTTGGTGACACCGTCCACTATTCGGGCAACATCTGGCCCAAACATCTCCTCTATCTCCTCGATGGTGGACAGTGTGTCTTCAACCGCATCATGAAGGAGCCCTGCAGTTATGCTTGAAAGGTCAAGACGCTGTTGAGCAAGGATGTAGGCTACAGCCAGAGGATGGGACAGATACGGCTCACCTGAAAGGCGCATCTGCCCAGCGTGCACCTTTGCAGAATATACATAGGCCTTTTCAACAAGGCTTGTATCTGCATCTGGCAGATAGGTATGAATCTGATCAAGGATGTCGTTGATTCTTATCATCTAGCACTTACTCGAGCAAGGTCTCTATCTCTTTTCCTGCATCTTCTACCTTGACAAATTCTGTTTTCATGGTGCGCCGGCTAGTTATCTCTACAAGGCCTTCTTTTACAGCCTTTTTACCTATGGTTACCCGAATAGGGATACCAATCAATTCAGAGTCCTTAAATTTCACGCCAGGCCGCTCATCCCTATCATCAAGAAGCACATCAAAACCTTTTTTGCAAAGCCCGTCGTAAATTCCTTGTGCATGGGCCATCATATCCTTGTCTTTTACATTAATCACTGAGATTATTACCTGAAATGGCGCAATGGGACTTGGAAAGATTATACCTCTATCATCATGATTCTGTTCTATTGCAGCTGCAACAGTCCTTCCGATGCCAATACCATAACAACCCATGATGATGGGCTTTTCCTTTCCATTGCTATCTAGAAACGTAGCCCCCATGGCTTCACTGTACTTGGTACCAAGTTTAAAGATATGCCCAACCTCTATCCCCCTTTTTATCTCTATCTGTCCGCCGCACCTTGGGCATGGATCATCAGGGGTTATAACACGTATATCATGTGTCTCAGGCGGATCAATGTCTCTCTTCCAGTTAAGTCCAACAAAGTGGGCATCTTTTTCATTGGCACCGGCAACAAAATCCTTCATAAAGGCAACAGAGGTATCGGCAACAACCTTTACCTTGGAAGAAAGCCCCAAAGGCCCTGCAAAACCAACAGGTGCTCCCGTTATCTTTTCAACTGTATCTGCATCTGCCATTTCGAGCCTGTCTGCCTGCAAAACCTTTTTCAGTTTTATTTCATTCAGCTCATGATCTCCTCTTACAAGGGCTGCAACAGGCCTATCATCCGCCAGGAATATCAAGGTTTTGACAAGATCTTTTGCCTTTTTGTCAAGAAACCTTGTTACCTCATCTACACTTTTCTGGCCTGGAGTATTCACCTTTTTAAGCTCCTGCGTGCCTTGCCTAAAG
>JAMOUE010000366.1 GCA_027068235.1 Deltaproteobacteria bacterium
TCTCCTATCTTTCCTGTCCTTGCCCTCTGACAGACTGTCTCAATGACCTTTTCAACATCTTGGGCCCCAACGATAATTTCAAGCTTTATCTTAGGCAAGAAATCTACAACATACTCTGCACCCCGGTATATCTCTTTATGGCCCTTCTGCCTGCCGTGGCCTTTAACCTCTGACACAGTCATGCCAGTGACTCCAATCTCATACAGTCCTTCCTTTACGTCATCAAGGCGAAACGGTTTGATTATTACCTCTATCTTTTTCATGTGGCTATCTCCTATTGTCTGTTGGCTAATTTATTACCTGGAAATCATTGTAGGCATGTCCTCCATGCTCTGTAATATCAAGGCCTTCAAGCTCTTCCTCTGGGCTAACTCTAAGCCCAACTATCATGTCAATCACTTTGAAAAGTACAATGGCCGTACCAAAAGACCATGCAAAACAGGCCCCTATGCCAATAAGCTGTGTTGCAATAAGCTTTAGTGAAGTGCCTCCAATATTAAAAATGCCTGCTGCTAAAGTACCCCAAGCGCCGCATACTCCATGTACTGACACTGCTCCAACAGGATCATCTATCTTTAGTTTGTGATCGATGAAAAGCACTGCAAGCACTACCAACACACCGGCAATTAAACCAATAACCACAGAACTAGATGGTGAAACATTGGCGCATCCTGCTGTAATGGCAACAAGACCAGCCAGTGCACCGTTTAAAGTCATGCCAATTTCAGGCTTTTTGAAAAGCATCCAGGAAACAACCATAGCGGCCAAAGCACCAGCAGCAGCAGCCTGATTAGTATTTACAAAAATCATTGCAATGGAGGTGTCAGCAGTGGTGGTAGAACCTGGATTGAAACCAAACCAGCCTAGCCACAAGATAAATACACCAAGTGCTGCCAACGGTATGTTATGGCCAGGAATGGCCCTTACCTCTCCCCTGGGACCATACTTGCCGGTTCTTGGACCTAATATTATGGCACCTGCCAGTGCACACCATGCACCCACTGAGTGGACAACTGTCGAACCTGCAAAGTCTATGAATCCAAGCCTTTCAAGCCATCCATTTCCATGCAAAAGACTTCCCCAAGCCCAAGAGCCAAACACAGGATAGATGATGCCACATATAAAGGCGCTATAACACAGATAGGCAACAAACTTGGTGCGTTCTGCCATGGCACCTGAAACAATAGTGGCAGCAGTTCCTGCAAACACCACCTGAAACATCCAGAATGCCAATATCCACTGGTCGCCTTCTGGCCCTTTCCAGCCACTCAAAAAGAAGTCTGTAGTTCCGAAGAAACCGTTGCTGGTGGCTCCAAACATGAGACCAAACCCTATGGCCCAAAACACCATTGAACCTATGGAAAAGTCCATCATGTTTTTCATCATGATATTTATGGCATTTTTGGCCCTGGTGAAACCAGCCTCAACCATTGCAAAGCCTGCCTGCATAAAAAAGACAAGGGCAGCAGCAATCAGGGTCCAAAGATAGTTGGCATGTGTCTGGACCTGCTCAATGGCCTTAAGATTTGACTGAACGGTGGGAGCCTTTGTGCTTTCAGCTGCCAACACATCTGAAAACATGGCCAAACTGGTAAGAAGGAAGGTGGATACAACAATTAGAGTCAACTTCCCTTTTGTTTTCATGACTTTCCCCTTTCTCTATCACGTTTTGTTTTGTCTTATAACGCAAGAAAGAGGCCAACCGGAAAACATGACATAACATATTGTTTTAATTTGATTTTAATACAATAGGTGAAACAAGCACTATAAACAAAAATTACAAAATTGTAATTTTTTGACGAGATTAATATTTCAAAATTGTAATATTTTTTATTTTTAAACTAGGAAATCCATACAGATCCTTGAGGTCTTTTTAGATAAAAGCAACCCCAGGTGACTGGCACATACAACAAAATGGTGATTGATCCAGGGAGCTTGTGTATCAGCTAAGGCCACCATGCCATCTCCAGGTCCCTTTATGAAAAACATGCCAAGGCCCAGATTCAAAACGCCTGCAATCATAGCTGTCTGCACAATACCTGCAGGAATGGTGCATCCTCTTTTGAGACATGAAAGACTTTTTCCAGTTACCATTTTCACAATCAAAAGGTTGGAAAGACGTCTTGCCAAACTACTTCCCTGTAATGGGCTGCCAATAAAGATGCATTTTTCAATTGAAACATCTGTCTTAATGGAACCTTCGGCCATGGCACGAACAAGCCCGCACACAATAAGACCACCATAGCTGTGACCTACTAAAGAAACCCGTTTTGCCCCTGAAGCTTCAATAAAACGGGCCAAGTTTTGCACGTTTTCAGAAAAAGACTTAGATATTGATGGATAACTAAAAATAGATGCCCGTAAGCCAGCCCTTTCGAGCCTACGCTTAAGAAGATACAACTCCCATCCCCTGGTCCAGATTCCGTGTAAAAGTATGACATCCACTTTTACAGAATTGTCACGGGCTTTTTAGATGACATGATCCGTCATTGCTAGCTAGCCCATAAAGGCCGAAGCAATATGCTTGTAATAGCAAGGCGGCGCAACCGCCGTGGCGATCCCTAACTCCCCTGCTCCTTTAGAAGAGATTGCCACGGCCTTTGGCCTCGCAACAAAGATTACTTCGCTAGTTAGCAATGACAGCAATCAATTTGTCATCTCGTTTACGCTCTTAGTAATAACAGTCAGCAAAATAACAGTCACCAAACTCTCGTCCCTATTCAGTCTTTCATTATTTATTTCCTGCCAACCTGCTTTCAAGCACATTTTGGAGATAATCGAGAGCAGCGTTTTTATGGAAATGACATGAACTACATGAATTTGGCTGTTTATCCACGCCCCCTGCTTCAATGCTATCTTTTGGAGGAATAACCCTGAACTGATGACTGTGCACATCACCCTTGACAGCTCGCTTTCCTAAAGCAGGCATATGACAGCCAACACAGTTGTTCACACTGTGGATGCCATGCACTCCCTTGCTCTCTACCTTGTGGCAACTAAGGCACAACTTCGAGCCTGGAAGTTTTGTCTGGGCCTTATTGGCAACTCCTTTCTGATGTACAAAGTGACAATCCCAACAAAGGACACCGGCCTTGGCATGTCCGCTCTTTTTCCAGTCAATGTACTGCTGTCTATTGGCTTTGGAAGTGTCATCTGGGTGAAGCTTTGGTTTTTCTGCAAATATAAAATCCAAATAGTCTCCCGGCTTATAACCGTAGGGATAATCATATTTTCCATCAGGTGTACTACCCCTTGTATGACATGCACCACAAACCATGGCGGCACGGGCAGGGTCTGGAATTCTTGCAGGATTTACAATGGTGAAGGCCTTTTGACTTTTATCTGCTACTACGTGCTCACTCCCTGGCCCATGACACGCTTCACACGCAACACCAAGATCCGCCCACTTTGTATCGAACGTATTTTTTTCCTTGTCATAGTTAATCTGGGTACCAGTATTGTGACAACCTGAACACTTAAATTGATAAACTGCCTTTGGCCAATACTTGGTCCTTTTCCACTCTTTTTTTTCAACAATCCACATGGAAGGAAGTATGTGCAACTCTCCATTTGGAAACTCTGTCACATATAGCTGCTTCCAAAACTCTCCTATAACATACTGGACTGGATAATCCCGAACCTTCCCATCAGGCCCCTTGGTGCTTATAAAATATTTTCCATCTTGCTTTATCATTGTGGCGTTGAGATCTTCTGTAACCAGCTTGTTGTTTTTCTCAAAATCACCAATTATCGTATCTTTTGTCGCCCTTTGAAACTTATAAGGATGATATGTGGATAGCCATCCTTTATAGATATCTGAATGGCATTCCTGGCACTTTTTAGCACCAACATAATTTTTTTCGGCATGAACTGGCATTACAAAGCATAAGCTCAAAATCAGTACGCAAAACAATCCCAGACTTCTAGCCCTTTTTCTCAAATTCATTTTCAAAACTCCCTTCCTCAAAATTTTTAAAGAAAATAACTTTCCTAGATATTGTTGACAACTTAAAATAATACACCTGTAACAATGAAACACATGGTACAACTATTGCTTTAGCTAAAGAAGCCTGTTTCCCTCAGGCACCTGAAAGTTAACTTACAGTTAAGTTAAAAGGTACGAGACAGAAGGTTAATCATAAAAGAGGAGGAAATCTATGCGCCTTGACTCAAAAATTCTTTTATTTCTCATCTTGGTAAACACCTTGTTTTTATATCCAGCATTTGCATCTTCTGAAGACAACATATCAGATGAAGTAAGTGATCTTAAATCTCGACTCGAACGGCTAGAGGCTATAGTAGCGTCACAACAAAAGGTAATTGAGGAACAAAAAAGGATTATAAAAGAGCAAGGAAAAAGGCTTTCAGCACTGAGCAAAGATGAAGAAGCAGAAAACAAAGAGCTGGAAAAGGAATTGGAAGAATTAGCCAATGAAGAAGAGGGACACCATTCATGGAGTGACAAGATACACATTGGAGGCCTTATAGAGGTTGGAGCAGGATGGGAGAATTTAAAAAGCCAAAGTGGCAAACATGAGGCTAAAAGCGACATCACATTAACCACTGTTGAAATACACATTGGTGCAGACATTACAGACTGGGTAGAGGTAGAAAGTGTGCTTCTTTATGAGGATGCACTCTTTGGCGATGACGACCACGACAACTTTGATGTTGACGAAGCAGTTATAACCCTTGGTAATACAGAAGATTTTCCTTTTTTTGCCTCCATCGGCAAGATGTATGTACCCTTTGGCGCACTCCTTACCCACTTTCCTGATGATCCATTTACCGACATTCCTTTGACGCTTTTACTCGGCGAGACCAGCGAAAAGGCCGTGCTTGTGGGCTTTGAAAAAGAGGGATTTTTAGCCTCTGCCTATGTTTTTAACGGTGACTTTGAAAAGGGAGAAGAAGATCATATTGAAGACTATGGCTTTGACATACACTATAAGGGCAAATTTATACCTGGTGCCCACGTTACTTATGGAAGAGGAGAAAAATATGCGCATGAGGCAGAGGGGGGTTTTGACTATCTGATAGGCTTCTCTTTCATCTCTAACATTGCAGAATCTGACGGCCTGACAGAGATGATAGAGGACAACCTTGGCAGTGACAAGATCCACAGGTCTATTCCTGGAATAGATGGTTATTTTCATGTGGAGTACCAAGGCATCTTCCTAGATGCAGAATACATGGGCGCCTTAAAACCCTTCTCAAGGCAGGAACTGGCCTACAAATACACAAGAGCAAAACCAGTTGTCTGGAACTTTGAAGCAGGTTTTAACTACAACTGGTGGAGAAACCTCGAAGTGGCCTTTAAGTATGCAGGATCTCACAAGGCTCCAGAATTTCCTAAGAGCCGTTTTGGAATTTGTCTGAACCAGGAGATCTACGACAACGTCATTGCTTCTTTTGGCTATATCCATGATGAATATTCAAATTATGCTCCTGAAGAAGATGGCGATGAGGTCCTAGACAAAAAAGACTTCCTCTTTTGGCAACTTGCAGCAGAATTTTAGGAAACTTTTGGTGAGTTGGTGTTATATTCTTTGGTTGAGGCTACGGTGATTTTAACACTGAAAAAAATTTTTCATGTACTATCAATAAGTTAAATATATTGCCTTGACATCACGCACACGGAGAATGATAATTAGGTTAAAGTTTATTCAGGTTTTAATTGTTGCTATCTTGTGTTTTAAAAATCAAAGGAGGGAGAAATGCCACAGATAAAAAAGATTTTATTTCCAGTTGACTTCACCACGGCTACAGACAAGATACTGCCATTTGTTAAAGATATGGTAAAGGCATTTGATGCCAAACTTTCCATACTTCACGTGATAAGAAGCCCGGAAGAGTTCGCAGGATTTGAAATGGGGCCTGCATGGTATGCAGCCCTGGAAAAAGACCTGAAAGAAGGTGCGGAAAAATCCATGAGAAGGCTTGTGGCAGAACAGCTTGATGACCTTGGAGACGTTGACACTGCCATTGAAGTTGGTGATATTGTAGATACAATTATCAACTTTGTAGAGGACAATGACATCGACATGATAATCATTGGAACACATGGCAGAAAGGGTCTTGAAAAGGTGATGTTTGGTAGCGTTGCAGAAGGTGTTATTAAGGATGCACCTTGTCCAGTGCTAACCATTAATCCATACAAGACAAAAAAATAGTATCTCTATTACAACATCTTTTGGTAAAAAGAGGGGGGGCCGGTGCGCCCCCTTTTTTCATGAAGCCATAAAACATTAAATTAATAACCAGA
>JAMOUE010000367.1 GCA_027068235.1 Deltaproteobacteria bacterium
TAGTTGTAGCACTAAATAAGATCGATGTGGCAGACTCGGCAGACGTAAAGGAACTTACTGGTTGGCTGAAGGAAAAGGGTTTTACAGCCCATGCAATATCTGCCTTTACAGGTGAGGGTGTTAAAGAGCTTGTTAGGATGCTTTATGCTGAAATTCAGCAAAGTAAAGTAGAGAAGGCCAATAATGGACAGGAAGCTTTTTAAAGAGCATTTAGCTTCGGCAAAACGTATCGTTATCAAGATAGGAAGCGCTGTCTTGACAAATGAACAAGGCCTTGAAAAAGACCTGATTTTTGACCTTTGCAAACAGACTGCTGCCCTCATGAAAGAAGGACGGCAGGTGGTTATTGTCTCCTCAGGAGCTGTTGCAGCAGGTATCACCAAGATGCCTGAAAAGGCTTCTGGACGCACCATTCCTGAAAAACAGGCACTTGCAGCCATTGGCCAGGGTCTTCTCGTTCAGGTTTACGAAGAGGCCTTCTCCAAGTATGGATTCAAGGTCGCTCAAGTACTTTTAACCAGGGATGGTCTTGTGCCAAGAAGGCGTTATGTAAATGCAAAAAATACCATAAAGACCTTAATGGATTGGAATGTTGTGCCAGTTATCAATGAGAACGACACGGTGGCAACGGAAGAGCTTCAATTTACAGATAATGATGCCCTTTCGGTGCTTGTGGTTAATCTTGCCGAGGCAGATTTGTTGGTTTGTCTTAGTGATATTGACGGCCTTTATGAGAAAGATCCACGCATTCATGAGGATGCAAAGAGGATAGAGGTTGTGTCCCATGTTGACGACATGATTTTAGATATGGCTGGGGATAGCCCTGGTAGGGCAGGACGAGGCGGAATGGCTTCTAAGCTAAAGGCTGCTAGAATGGTTACATCCTTTGGTGTACCAATGGTCATTGCAGGGGGCAAGCAGCCAGGCGTGATAGATAGCCTATTTAAAGGAGAAGGAGAGTGCACCCTGTTTCTTCCTTCTAAAAAGAGGCGTATTTATGGTAGAAAACCATGGATTGCCTATGCACTTGAAAGAAAAGGCGTTGTCAGCATAGATGATGGGGCTGTAACGGCCTTGTTAAAGAGAGGCAAGAGCCTTTTACCAGCTGGAGTTATAAAGGTATCTGGTGACTTTCAGGAAGGGGACTGTATAGTTTGTGTGGATAGCTCTGGAAAAGAGGTAGCTCTTGGGCTTTCAAATTACTCTGCTGCCGATCTCAAAAAGATATCAGGGTGCCATTCTAGTCAGATATGTCGCATGATAGGAAAAAATGGCGCCAAGGAAGAGGTTATCCATAGGGACAACATGGTAACGTTGGATTAATAGTTTGAATAATCTTTAAAGGAATTAGAGAGCACAAAAGAAAGGGCCGCATGTGCGGCCCTGTTTCGAATAAGGTTTTCCCTATTTAGATTAAATATCGTAGTAGAGATAGAATTCGATTGGATGTGGACGAAGTTTTACTGCATTTACTTCGTTCTCTGTCTTGTACTCAAGCCACATATCGATAACATCCTGGGTAAATACATCTCCCTTTAGCAGGAATTCATGATCTTCCCTAAGTGCATCAAGTGCCTCTTCCAGTGAGCCAGGAGCAGAAGGAATGTTTGCAAGCTCTTCTGGTGGCAGATCGTAGATGTTCTTGTCAAGAGGTTCGCCTGGATCAATCTTGTTTTCTATTCCATCAAGCACTGCCATAAGCATGGCGGAGAATGCCAGATAACCGTTACAGGATGGGTCAGGTGTCCTGAACTCTATCCTCTTTGCCTTTGGTGAGGCGGAGTACATTGGAATCCTGACTGCTGCACTCCTGTTTCTGCTTGAGTAGGCAAGGTTAACTGGAGCTTCAAAGCCAGGAACAAGCCTCTTGTAGGAGTTGGTAGATGGGTTGGTGAATGCACACAGTGCCTTGCAGTGCTTCAAAATACCGCCAATGGCATACATGGCTGTCTCTGAAAGGCCTGCATACTTATCACCAGCAAAGACAGGCTCTCCACCCTTCCAGATACTGATATGTGTGTGCATACCTGTTCCATTGTCACCATAGAGAGGCTTAGGCATGAATGTGACTGTACGGCCATACTTATAGGCTACATTTTTAAGTACGTACTTGAACCACATTAGCTGATCGCCCATCTGGAGGAGTGGTTTGAAGCGCATATCAATTTCTGCCTGACCTGCTGTTGCAACCTCATGATGCTGACACTCGGTATCAATACCAAGGGCTTCAAGGGTCAGGAGCATCTCAGTACGCATATCCTGAAACTTGTCTGTGGGAGGAACTGGGAAGTATCCTTCCTTGTGGCGAGGTTTGTATCCAAGGTTAGGACACTCGTCTCTTCCAGTGTTCCAGATTCCCTCTACAGAGTCAACTTCATAGAAACATCCGTTGCTGGCATTGTCATAGCGTACATCGTCAAAGATAAAGAATTCTGCCTCAGGGCCAAAGAAGGCAGTATCACCAACACCTGTGCTCTTCAAATATGCCTCTGCCTTCTTGGCAATATTTCTTGGATCTCTTGAATAAGGCTCTTTGGTTACAGGATCAACAATGTCACCAATGAGAACCAGGGTTGGCTCCTCAAAAAATGGGTCTATTAATGCAGTGGATGGATCTGGTACAACTAGCATGTCACTGGCGTGAATTGGCTGCCAGCCCCTGATGCTTGATCCGTCAAAACCAAAACCGGCTTCGAATGCGCCTTCGTCCAGTTCGCTGACAGGTACTGTAAAGTGTTGCCACACCCCTGGAAAATCCAGGAAACGAAGGTCAACCACCTTGATGTCCTTTTCTTTTATCATGTCAAGTACGTCTTTGGGGGTCATAAAAGTCTCCTCCTATTATGTTGTTATTTTTTGGGCCTGAAAAAGAAGCAGGCCTTTGACTACATTAATTACAGATGCAACCAGAACATTTTTTAATATAATTTCAGGAAAAAACCATACCTTCTTTTAAAAAACACAACTTACAGCCGCATATTCCAAGGCCTTCTCCAGTTCTTTAATAAAATCCTCCTCCTCTATGCGCTGGCCAAGCTCATCCAGAACATAAAATACATCTACCACCTGATCAGCGCTTGTGCCAATTTTGGCCTTATGGATGTTTATGTTGAATTCTGCAAGGGTCTTTGTGATGCTATAGAGAAGACACGGAGAGTCTTGGGCATAAACCTCTATAATTGTGTAAAAATCAGATTGTTTGTTGTCTATTACAACCCGCGTCTTTGGTCTTATGGATACTTTATGTTCCTTAAAGGACATGCGGGAGAATTTTTCAGCAAGCCTGTGATTTAGCCCCAATCTGTCTTGCACAGCCTTTTTCAGGTCATCGCACAGTCCTTCCCAGTTGATCTCCGAAAACGAGCTGCCAGAAAGGGAACGCACATCCAACACATCGACTACAGTGCCATCTTTTAATGTGAAGATCTGGGCCTGCAAAATAGATAGGCCGTAAAGTACAAAGGTCCCGCAGATCTTGGATAAAAGCCCTGTCCTGTCTGTTGTCATGAGAAGGACAGACCAAAAGTTTCCTCGATCTTCTGGAATGCATAAGACCTTGTTTTGGGCAAGTTTCTTTTTCAAGGTCATGTGCATTGAAATGGCCTGAGGCGTAAAACTAAGAAGGTAGTCTTCTGGAAGGATTGGCAGGAGTTGTTGAGCCTCATCTCCAAGAAGTTCTGAAACCTTTTGTTTCATCCAGTTGACTGCAGCTATCCTGTCTGGATCAACCAATTCATGCTGTTCCAAAAGATGGGCGATCTTATGATAAACTTCCAGTAACAACGCCTCTTTCCATTCGTTCCAGACATTTGGGCCTGTGGCAAGGGAGTCGGCAATGGTAATTAGATAGAGCATGCTCAACCTATCTATCCTTTTTATGTGGCGAGCAAATTTCAGAATAAGGGATTCGTCTTCCAGGTCCCTTCGTGTTGCATTGTCAATTAGATAAAGATGATTGGCTATCAGAAAAGAAAGACAGTCAACCTCAGACTCTGTAAATCCAAACCTTTTACCTATTTCTATAACTATTTCCGCACCTTTTTGGGCATGTCCACCGCCTCGGCCTTTGCCAATATCGTGAAGAAAGGTGGCAAGGAGCAAGACCTTGTCATCCTCTACATTGTGAAACATGGATGGATAGCGCTCTCTAAGGCCGTTTAGTTGAACCACACTTTCTATCAGGTGTTTGTCAACAGTGTTCACATGATATACATCGTGGATTACAAGGGCCTTTAGATGTTCAAATTCTGGTATAAAAGAGGTTAGAAGCCCACTGTCCAGCATCTGGTCGAGTACAGTAGAGTCGTTTGAGTGTCGAAGGATTTCGAGAAAGTATCTGGCGCACTTTCTAGACGAGCGCCATTTTGGGTCAAGTTCCCTGCAAACAGATGCTATCAACTTTCTGGAACGGTAGTGAAGGGGGATGTTGTCTTTAGCAGATATGGCAAAGGCCTTCATCATGATATAAGGCCTTTCCTTTAGCAGCTCTTGGTCTGTCAGTACAATGCGTCCCCTTAAAAGTTCTATCCCCTTTGAAAGGGTCTTTGCAGATGCAGAGGTTGAGGGAGGATTAATTACATCAACAACGTGTTCAAAAAAGAGATCAGAAGCTACTGAAATGGTTTGAAGGTTTCTGTGCACATTACGCATGAATCGTTCAACACCAAGAAGATCCTTTGTGTCGTAAAATCGAAGGGCCTTGGCAATCTCTTCTTGGTATTCAAAGAATAAACGGTCGTTTTTTCGTCCACTGGCATGGTGCAGCCTGTTTCTCACAATGAAGAGGTTGTCGCGGGCTTCCAGTACGGCTGCAAGTTCCTGCTTACTCATGAGGCCAGCAGAGCTGAATTCTTCAAGATTTTTTAGGCCAAAAAGGACCTTGCCCGTCCAGATAATGGCATGCAAGTCTCTTAGACCGCCCCTGCTCTCTTTGATATTGGGTTCAAGTAAGTATGTGTGATCTCCGTAGCGTTTGTGCCTTTCCTCTCTGTGAACCATCATGTCCTGGGCAAATTTTTTTCTGGCACCAGGACCAAAGTGATTTAGAAATGTATCTGACAATTTTGTAAAAAGCTTTTCATCACCGCAGATTGGACGGGCATCAAGAAGAGAGACCATGAAGAAAAAGTCTGTGTCTATATCCTCCATGCAGGCATCAACTGTTCTTACCCCATGCCCTACCTCAAGCCCTGCATCCCATAGAGGGTAAAAGACGGCTTCTGTAACCTTTTCTACTGAGTCTTTTTGCTCATCTTCATAAAGGAGTAACAGATCAATGTCAGAATATGGAAAGAGTTCTTTTCTGCCATAACCGCCAAGTGCCACCATGCAGAGGCCAGAAGGCGGGGATTTGAAGGCAGAAAAGAATTTTTCACGGATGAATTCGTCAATAAGGGCAGAGTGCTCCCTTAGTAGGTCGGCACCAGACAGGCCTCTCTCCCAAAGGCTGGCAAGGGCCTGTCTGGGCGTAAGGATATCAAAGACGCCTTTTTCTGCCAAAAGGCCTTGATTCATGCTTAATTAATCAGAGTGAGCTTAGATGGCTTCCTTGCCGCGTTCACCTGTCCTGACGCGAATTACATCTTCAACAGGCAGAACAAAGATCTTGCCATCGCCAATCTTACCAGTATTTGCTGCGGTTCTGATTGTTTCAACCACCTGGTCAACGATTTCAGCATCGACTATTATTTCGATCTTGATTTTAGGAATAAAGTCAACGACATACTCAGCACCACGGTATATCTCTTTGTGCCCTTTTTGCCTGCCATGACCCTTAACCTCAGATATGGTCATTCCCTTAATTCCTGCTTCATAAAGGGCATCTTTTACATCATCAAGCTTGAATGGTTTTATTATTGCTTCGATTTTTTTCATGTTATTCCTCCATGATTAAATGTTGTAGCCGATTTCGCTGTGCTGCGTAATGTCAAGACCTTGTATCTCGTCATCCCGTTCGACTCTGAGTCCAATGGTCATGTCAACCAACTTCAATATAACAAAGCTTAACACTAATGAATACACAATTGCAGCACCTGCTCCAACAGCTTGTATCATGAATTGGGAAGGGTTGCCAAAAAATAGTCCATTTGCTCCGTCTGGATTCCATGCAAGAGAGGCAAAAAGACCTGTTGCAAGGGCGCCCCAAAGCCCTCCAACTCCATGTACTGCCACAACGTCAAGGGCATCGTCGTAACCAAGTTTCCCCTTTAACAAGATTGCACTGTAGCA
>JAMOUE010000368.1 GCA_027068235.1 Deltaproteobacteria bacterium
TTCCTCCTTCACTTATATTTGATTAGTAAGATATTATTTATCTTTTTTATTGTCAATGGTAATTACCCTAAAAAATGGTGGCAATCAATTTGTCATCAGTATTTTTATCCTCTTTGCAAAAACAGTGGCTGTGGCGCTAGGAGTCATCAGCGCCCCAGAGCGAGTGTTGTTGGCAGGATTTTTTCTCTTTGTGGCCACTATGAGGCTCTGTTTGAGAGTTTTCCAGCTCTTGTTCTGAAAGGGGAGGGAGAAAAAAGTAACGTTCAAAGAGCTTCTGATAGTCGCTCCATCCCCATTTGTCTCTATCACCCTGGGTATTTTTTAGGCAGGCAAGGAAGTTGAGTTTGGCATCGAGGTCATCCATCATATGAAAGGCCATGGCCTCTTCAGTCATAGGAAGAACCGGTGATCCAAACTCCATCCTTCCGTGGTGACTCAAGATCACATGCTTTAAGGCCATCATCTTTCTGCTCTGTCTATTTACACCAACAGTTGCACTAGCCTGTTCCACAATCTCCATGCCCAATGAAATATGCCCCATGAGCCTTCCTTCATCCGTGTAATCTATTGGAGGTCTGTTCCAGGAAAGTTCCCTAATTTTTCCAATGTCGTGCAGAAGGCATGCGCTCAACAATATGTCTCTGTCGAGATAGTCATATTTGTCAATGACGAGTCTTGTAAGCTCAATGAGATTGGCAGTGTGTTCCAGCAGCCCTCCAATATAGGCATGGTGCATCATCTTGGCAGCAGGGGCCTTTAAGAAAGCGGCCTTAATCTGTCTGTCCTTAAAGATTTCATTTACAAGAAGTGCAAGCCATGGATCTTTTATCTCTTTTATTGCAGTTCGGCACACCTTCCATGCCTTGTCCAGGTCACAAGGTGAGACCGGTAAAAAGTGTGACGGATCAATGTCTGACCCTTCTGCAACCTGAAACCTGTTGATTTTTAGCTGGCACTTGCCATTGAACTCTACGGCATCTGCCTCTAGGAATACGATGTCTCCATTTTGAAAGCCGTCATTCAACTTATCGGCATTGTCCCAAATACGGGCCTCTATCTGCCCAGTTTTGTCACAAAGAATAAGTGTCAAAAAGGGTGAGCCTGTTTTGGTAGTGCGAAGGGATTTTGATACTACACAAAAGTGGCCTTGTATCTTTTCTCCTGGCTTGATGTCGGTAACATAGGTTTTGGTGGTCATGGTTAATTGGGCCTGTAGCCGTGTGCCACTGGGTAACGCCTTCCGCAACAGAAGGCCTTCATGGTTATTTTAGGGCCAAGAGGCGCCTGGAGCCTTTTGTATTCATTCCTGTCAACTAGGGACACTATTCTTTTTACCGTATCTTTATCAAATCCATGTTGGACGATCTGGCTGGGGCTTAGTTTTTGCTCCATGTAGAGTTCCAGTATAGGGTCAAGTACTTCATAGGGGGGCAGGTCATCCTGGTCTGTTTGATCTGGGCGAAGTTCTGCTGAGGGAGGTTTTTCAAAAACCCTTTTGGGAATACAAAAGTACTGTTTGTTTAGAAAATCTGCCACTTTATAGACCATAGTCTTTGGAAGATCGGAAAT
>JAMOUE010000369.1 GCA_027068235.1 Deltaproteobacteria bacterium
CAGTTTATTATATATTATGTGGATAAAAGATTTGATGAGATAAAAAGGGAAATGGATCAACGCTTTAATATGCTCCAAAGAGAACTAGACAGCAGGTTTGAATTGGTGGATAAAAGGTTTGAACAAATAGATAAAAGATTTGAACAGGTGGACAAAAGATTTGAGCAAGTAGATAAAAGATTTGAAGAAATGCTCACCTTCCTTTGGATTCTGGCAGGTATATTTACCACCTTAACTGCTGTTGTTATAGGTTTCGCATATTGGGACAGGAGGACAATTATACGCCAGGCACGTGATGAGGCCATAGAACGAATTGAAAAAGAGGGAAGGCTCCAGGACTTCATCAAGGCACTCAGGGCATTTGCGAGAAAAAACAGTGAGTTTGAAGAAATCCTTAGGCGTTTTAATTTATTTTAACTATTAAAAATCCAATATTTTTTCTATTATATATTAATAAAAAATGGGGCTTGAACAGCCCCATTTTACATATTCCTATTTTGAAATATTTATTTGTACTGCTCAAACTTAAGCTCAAAATTGAGACGTTTTCTCATGAGTTTAAAGTCAAGGCGGATCTGATTAAGGCTTTCGCCGTCTGACCAGCTCTCACTGTCTGGCACAAGGATGAAGTAGGGCTTGCCATCCTCTGTATAGCCATCTGGGTCGAGGCCGGGTTTTGAACTGTCATCCAGAAGCGGAATTGTGCTGGAGTCAAGAATCATGCGGATTGGGCCACTTAGATCCGAGCCTGAAGCGTTAGTCAGGGTAAGATATACAAAGAAGCAGCGGTTTATGCGGTCATACAAGGTGCGAGAGGTCGTGACATTTATGTCTTCTGTTATATCCTGCCAAGTTGGGGCAGGAGCTGAAACTGTAATGGTGATGCTGCTGCTTGTTGCATTGTCATCCTCGTCATCCCACACTCTGCAGTAAACTGTATAGGTGCCTGGCGTGTCATAAGTGTGGGTTAAATTGAAATCTCCATGAAAAGTGTATTCTGGATACTCAAAGTCTCCAAGAAACCACTGGATAGACGGAATAGTGCCCCCGTCTGGATCATGGGCTTGGCAGGTAAAACTGACGGCAAGAGGGGCTTGGCCAAAAATGGGATCTGCGGTAAAAGAGTCTATTTGAGGGGGCTCATTAACAGGTTCATAAAAACAGGATTTGACTGTTTTAAGTGCAATTGAGGTTAAATGTCTTGTTACATTGTCAGTAAAAAGGAGATTAGAATGCCTTACGAAGGTCTTAAACATAGAATCATCATATAGACCCGGACCCTCATAAATATTTACACTAGCGTTAAAGTCATACACCAAATCACAATTTAAAAGCTCTCCATCAGAATCAACTTTTAATACCCAAGACCCAAAAGATCCTGTATTTCCAACAGCTATAATTCCATCATAGACTACTGCAATATCATAAAAGCTTTGATGAGCTGTTTCACTTCCATACAATTTTTGCCACAGAAGTTCACCTTCAGATGAAAACCTTGCTAGCCAGCCACTACTAATCCAGTTTTGAGCTACATAAGAACCTCCTACAATAAAACCACCGTCATTTA
>JAMOUE010000370.1 GCA_027068235.1 Deltaproteobacteria bacterium
TAGTAGAGGCTATATGTTAGCAACAAATAAAAATGGCCGGTTTTGTAACAAATAAACTGTCCTCTTTTTCTAAGGGAACCGCCCTTTTTGTTTTTATATAATCATTTGCATGGCTGCCTTGACAACCCGAAGGGGAATCTGTTTTAGGCCTGATATAATGGATAAGGGTAATTGGCTGCTACACGCTCTTTTTCTCAGTGCAACCGCCAAAACCAGCTCTTTTTCATTAGGCCTAAAACAGATTGTCAAGGTGACATGCCTTCCTTATTTTTTTCTATAAAAATCCCTTGGCAGTTATATTCAGCCAACTTGCGTGGACCATGAAATATAGCTAGATTTCCATCTAGGTAACTATGTACTCGCACCTTAGCCTTTACATAATGGCATCTATAAGGATTTTGAGGGATTTGAAGCGTTAGCCCTCTGAATTGCACACAGTTGTCATTATTGACTGTTCTTTCATACTGTTCACAGAGAACATCTTTTAAGTTCTGACCTATCCAGGGTATAAATGCTGTTTCCTCAAGAGTTGGCTTTACAGAAAATTCTTTGTTATAGGCAGGAAGATATTGGCTTTGAATATAGGCATTAGCCTCGTCAATAGTAGTTATTCTATAAAGAGCTAATTCCTTGACCAACCGTTCTTGATGCGTGGCAAAGACTCTTTCTATTCGTCCTCTGGCCTCAGGAGAGTAAGAAGGGATCATCTGAATGCCAAGCTGATTCATAGCACGCCCAAATTGGGTAAGATTGTTCTTGTCTACTTTCCCTCCAGCCTCTGGAGTATACCAGTAATGACTACCCCTATCTGTATATAAAGACGAAAAAAGTCCTTTTTTGTCTATAACTTCTCTAACCCCTCGAAAACTACTAGCAGTCCCTTCTTCCTCCACAAAAAATAAACTATAATGCTCTGATGTGGCATCATCTATCGTTGCTATAAGATCCCATTTCTTGCCACTCACCCATTCATGCGTAGAGCCATCTTGAAGTAACATCATACCTCTCATAGGACTCCTATCTCGCTTCTTCCTATGACGGCCCTTCTTGGGGCTTCGCTTAACTAAACCTGCTTCCTGAAGACAATTCTTGACCCATGTATAGCTTCTTACTCCACCATGATTCTTCACATATAAACTATAAAAATGTTTTACATTAAATCCTCGATACTTCCTTGCATAAAGCTCATTCAACTCCTTTACTTCAACTTCTGGAGCCTTCCTGTGAGAAGGCCTACTTAACCTACGATCAAATAAACCCTCTAATCCCATTTCTTCATACCAATGTATATACCTACGAAAAGTCCGGACACTAACACCTAATAGATGTGCCGCTTCCTCTTGGGTAAACTCTCTCTTCTTCCATAAACAATAACTCTCCTCAAATCTCATTAACCTGACCTCCTGCATTAGTTCTGTCCGCTTCATATATGATCCTCCTAAAACCACATATGAAACCGGACAATTTGTTTGCTATAAAGGAGGACAATTTACTTGCTCGTAACAGAAATTTTATTTGTTGCTAACAGATTTTAAAGAGCGCAGCTCAAGGCGAGTAAAATGGT
>JAMOUE010000371.1 GCA_027068235.1 Deltaproteobacteria bacterium
CAATGATTTTCAGGTAATAAATTAGCCAACAGACAATAGGAGATAGCCACATGAAAAAGATAGAGGTAATAATCAAACCGTTTCGCCTTGATGACGTAAAGGAAGGACTGTATGAGATTGGAGTTACTGGCATGACTGTGTCAGAGGTTAAAGGCCACGGCAGGCAGAAGGGCCATAAAGAGATATACCGGGGTGCAGAGTATGTTGTGGATTTCTTGCCTAAGATAAAGCTTGAAATTATCGTTGGGGCCCAAGATGTTGAAAAGGTCATTGAGACAGTCTGTCAGAGGGCAAGGACAGGAAAGATAGGAGACGGAAAGATCTTTGTCATGCCGGTAGAGGAAGTAGTGCGTGTAAGGACTGGAGAGAGGGGGAAGGAGGCTATCTAGCCTCAGTGGAATATTGCTGGGCGCTTAAAAGAGATGAAAATGTTTATCCTGTCCATTGGAGTAAAAGCGCAGAGAACCTCGTTAAAGGTAAAAGAGCATATGAGCGGGATAACGGCGGCTGCGCTATCTCTAGCTATGTCATCTGAAAAGTGTTCCAGCAATAAACAAACAAACAAAGAAAGATTGTTAAAAAAACAAAACATCAGGAGGGAAAAATGAAAATGAAAAGAATTGTGACAATGGTTTTGGCGTGTGTGTTTTTAGTAGGGGCTGTGCCTGCCTTTTGCCAGGAAGAAAGGCCAAGCGCAGACCTGTCTGTGAGTTTTCTTAGTTCTTATATCTGGAGAGGGCAGCAGCTTAGCAAGAATTCTCTTGTGATTCAGCCTTCTGCCACCTTTTCCTATAAGGGGTTTTCAGCCAATATTTGGGCCAACTACGATACAGACCTTTATAAAGACATAGAAGCTTTGGATAACCTTACTGAGACTGATTATACCTTGAGCTACGAGCATGATTTTGGCCCTGTGAGCGCATCTATTGGCTACATCTACTATGCCCTCGACCAGGCCCTTGATAGCCAGGAGTTTTACGTTTCAGCCACGCTTAATTCGTTTCTGTCCCCAACTCTTACTATTTATAGAGAGTTTGCCCACTATCCAAGTACATATCTGACACTGGAGGTCTCTCACAGTTTCCCTGTTGTCCAGGATATAACCTTGGATTTTTCTTTACTTGGAAGCGCGCTTTTCTCAGATGATTCTGACAGCTATCCAGATCCTGATGATCCAAGTGACGAGTTCTCAGGGCTTCATCATGGAAAGGCGAGCCTGTCAATGACTATTCCTGTTTCAGCCTTTATGAATGGTGATGCTGCACAGTATTTTACCATTACTCCAGAGGTTGACTGGGTTTTTCCTCTTAGCGGAGACGGCTCCAATGATATGTCAAACAGGGCACTTGGAAGCACAGATAACAACTTTGTTTACGGAGGAGTTACTATAGGTTTTGCTTTTTAGTAAAGCGTGAAGTAATCAAAAAGTTGTTCGGTTAGGGAGAAAAGAAAAGCATTTTGAGCTTATCATCTGTCATTGATGATAATTGAACGGGGGGCCTATAAGGCCCCCTCCTTCTTATTGCTTGGAGTAGCTTAAGGTTCAAAAAGATTAAC
>JAMOUE010000372.1 GCA_027068235.1 Deltaproteobacteria bacterium
GATATGCTTTTTAGACCAGTCGATTACGGAAACGCCACTCAACCAACTGCGCCAAAATGTCCGATAATAGCCTTTCCACGCGTTGCCAAAGGTGAGGCTACAGATGAATATTGGATATATTTTGGCACTGGTGATTACGATGAATTTGACCCCAACTATTCAAATCAATACTTTTTTGGACTTAAAGATATAGAAGGAACTCAGGGACCTTATGAATTAAGCGACTTACAAGATGTAACAAACAGCACTAGTACCAACCCTTTTGCAAAGTCATGGTATATAAAACTTGGAGTAAATGATGACGCCGACTATGTAAACAATCCTAATCAGCCAACTTTGAGCCGAAAAACCAGCAATGAACGTGTACTAAAAACACCAGAGGTTTATGGTGGTCTTGTCTTTTTCACCACGTTTGAACCATTAGACATGCCATGTGGCGGAGGAAAATCACGCTTTTATGCTGTACAATACCGTACTGGATTATTAAGAGAGGGATTTTTTGTAAATTTTGATGAAAATCACAAGAATGTTCGAAGTATAGAATTGGATTCACTTGGCATACCTTCTCAACCTCTAATCTTTGAAGGGCAAACTAAAACTGGAGAGACTGTAGCACATGGAGTTGTTACTTTTTCTGAAGGAGAAACGGAAAAAATACAATTAAATAGTGCAGCACTCTCTACGGCTTTAGACATCCTTCTTTGGAGAGAAAAACGCTGATATCTTTTGTATTAGGAAGATTTTATGGCCTAGGATGATATCGCTTATGTACTTTTCTCAAGTAACCTATTTCTAGGTGTGTATAAATTTGAGTAGTAGTAATGTCACTATGTCCCAGGAGTAACTGTACTGCGCGAAGGTCTGCTCCTCCTTCCAGAAGGTGAGTTGCAAAACAGTGACGGAGACAATGGGGATAAATTTTATCAGACAAACCAGCTTTCAGACTATACCCTTTTATAATTTGCCACAGGCGTTGACGTGAAATAGGTTTACCTTGCCTACCTACAAAGCAATAATAACTGTTGGCCTTTTTCAGAAGTTTGGGCCTTGCCTTTTCTATATAATTTTTTAGCCAAAATATAGCCTCCTCACCAAGTGGAACAACCCGTTGTTTATCTCCTTTACCAGTAATCTTCAAAAAGCCGCCCTTGAGATTTATCTGGCCCATTTGCAACATCACTGCCTCAGAAGCTCGAAGACCACAAGAATAAAGGATTTCGAGCAGTGCCCTATCTCGTAAGCCAGAGGGCTTTTCTGTATTTGGTTGGCTTAAAAGCCGCTCCACCTCTTCTGGCGTCAAAACCAAGGGTAGCTTTCGTCCAACCTTTGGATTCCCTATAACCGCAGTAGGAGATGCCTTTATTCTGTTTTCAAGTAAAAGATATCTAAAAAAACCACGGACTGATGACAGCTTTCTCGCTGAACTGGAAGGTGCAATACCACTCTTTTTAAGATGCGTAAGCCATTTAAGTACATGTCTAGTGCCAACCTTTTCAGGCTTTTTACATCCAATATCTATAACAAAAGAACTAAATTCAATCAGGTCTCGGCTATATGCCTCTAGGGTTGTAGTGGAAAGTCCTTTCTCCACAGCAATAAAGGCAAGGTAATCATCAATATCGTTTTGCCAGGACACTTATTTACTTAAATCTCTTGGGCAATCTCGTAGGCCACCTCTGCTATGGTTACATCCTTGGTGGTAAGGCTCAAGGTTCTAAGCTTACTTTTTAGGCCCTTCTTTTTAGGACCAGGAAGGGCCTTTGACATCTCAAGAAGTTTTTCCATGGCATCAACAACAAGCTCTGTTTCTCCCTCTAGGTCCAAAAGCAATATTAAAGCTCCCCAATCGTCAGGAAGACCATACTTTTTAATATAAGTCTTTACCTGTTTCTTAAAACGCACTGTTCCAAAGGAATCATGTAGCTTCTGAAGATCCTGCTCGTGTTTAGGATCACCCTTAGCCCCTTGAAAAAGCCTTTCAACCTCCTTCAAATATTGACTTTTTACACGAGGATCCTCCAGCCTTTTTTCTATCTGGCTTTTCATCTCACTCTTTCTCCCCATTCTAAAACTCTCCCCTCCAATCTAAACCATTATAAAATCTATCTCAGGAAGCACCAAACACGTCAATCGCCCTCCATACACTGCTCCTGTATCAATACCAATCTTGTTTGAACTCATAAGTGGTGCTTCAAAGGCAGTGTGACCAAAGACAATTCTTTTTCCCCAGTCAAAATCTGATTTTATAAATTTATCCCTTATCCATAGCATGTCCTCTTCCTTTTGATCCTTGAGAGGAACACCTGGTTTGACACCAGCATGAACCATGAAATATTGGGAAGTCTCATAATATAGTGGAAGCGACTCCAAAAAACGCATGTGTGAAGCGGGTATCAGATGTATCCTAGGACCTGGCTCATCAGGGCTAATTTTGTAGCTTTCTAAAGTAGTGGTGCCACCAAAGTTTAAAAAGGCTCCGGCAAGTTTGTCATCCTTCAGATAGTCAAGAAACATAACTTCATGGTTACCCTTTAGACATACCACCCTGTCAGGATGGTTCTCCTTTAGTTCTATCATAAGACGTACCACTCCTGCCGGATCAGGCCCTCTATCCACATAATCACCTAGGAAAACAAGCGTATCGTTATCCCAGTTTATTGGAAGCCTAGACAAAAGCTCTTCCGCCTTATCCAAACATCCATGTATATCTCCAACAACAAAAATACGACCCATAATAATTTTTAAAAGCCTAGATTTTTTGACCGTCGGTATAGCTGATATCTTGCTTTATATCGTCTTAGTATGTCAAAAGGTTATTAAGCCCAGCCTCCTGAGCCCATTTTACAGCCCTTTTCAACTCTTGTGGAGTTATTTTTCTATCAAGGGGAGGATAATTATAGGCCATACCGCATGGCCTATATTGATCCATAATGTTGACCATTGCCTGGGCTGATATCTCTTGAGCTATAAATCGACAAACATCCCTTGTACCTGAAATATCTTCTGGCAAAACAAGATGTCTTATGAGCAATCCCCTTTTTGCTGCCCCGGTTGTCTCATCGAGCTGAATATTCCCAACCTGTCTGAACATCTCCTTAACGCCCTTACGGCAATGATCCCAATAGCCCTTCACCCTAGAATATTTAAAGGCAAGCTCGTTACTTGAATACTTTATGTCTGGCATGTAGATATCAACTATTCCATCCAATAGTCTCAATACATGTATAGACTCATAGCCTCCACAGTTGTACACCAAGGGAATCTTAAGACCTTCCTTGGCAGCAATAACAAGGGCATCTAAAATCTGCGGAACAACGTGGGTAGGGGTTACGAGATTAACATTATGACATCCTCCCTCCTGAAGCGAAAGAAAGATAAAAGCCAACTGCTCGGTTTCTAACTCTTGCCCTTCCAGCCCCTGACTTATTTCAAAATTTTGACAAAACACGCATCGCAAGTTACAGCCTGAGAAAAAGACTGTTCCAGACCCTCTTGTTCCAGTAATTGGTGGTTCTTCTCCAAAATGTGCGCCAAAACTTGCGACCACGGCCTTCTTACCTATCCTGCAAAATCCTTTTTCATCCTCTAAACGGTTTATCTTGCAAGTATGAGGACAAAGGCTGCATGATACAAGCATCTCATGGGCAGTCTTTGCCCGTCTTTCAAGCTCTCCATTGTCCAAGAGGTTCAAATAAGCAGGCCACTTTTCCATGACTGTTCTCTTTCCAGTAGATTGAGCCTGTAGAGTTCCAGAATGGACATACAAAGGGCGATTATCATCGGGCCAAGGATGAGACCAAGGAGTCCAAAAACGTTTATACCTCCAATAATACCCAAGAAGAGAAAGAGATTATGAAGCTCTGTCTTTCCGCTAATGAGATATGGCCTTAAAAAATAATCAATTTGGCTTATTACAAGGAGACTAAAGGCAAGAAGAACCGCGCCTTTCAAATATTGACCGCTAACTAGTAGATAAATGCTTGCAGGGGCCCATACTATGGCTGTTCCTATCATTGGAATAAAGGTTCCAAGGCCCAGTATAGTACCCCAAAGGATTGGTGCAGAAAAATCAAGAACCCAAAATATAAAGATACCTAGACCTGCTTGGATAGCTCCAGTAAAAAGATTTCCATACAAGGTGGCAGCGAGCACATCAGAGGTCAACTTCATAAACCGTTCTACATTCTCTTTCTTCAAAGGTAACAAGCCCTTGAAGGCCCTAAGCATATTTTCGCCATCAGTGAATAGATAAAAGAGGATGACGAGCATGAGAAAAGACTTGAATATCAATACGGCAATATTTCTAAATACCACCGTTCCCTTTTTAAAAAAGTACTCACCTACCGACCGGGTCAGATCTGCCAAGGTACTATGAATATCTGTACCATACAGTTTAAAGGCCTTTAAAAGCTTGATAGCAAGTTTGTTCAGGGTTGGATAACGATGAGGATCTGGGATTAGATCTATATTCATCGTTTGGAGATTGGCTACACCTACTGTATAAACTCGTACCACCTCTGCAGTAAGACTTGTGATAAGGAAAAAAGCAGGAATAATTATAAAGGCCACGATCAAAAAACACATGATGAAGGAAGAAAGCACTCTTTGACCCATGAGTAACTTTACAAGCCTCTGGTAGAGAGGATGAAAAAAGAGGGAAAGTATAATTGCCCAACAAATTGGCTCAAAAAAGGGAAGATATATCCATAACCCACAAAGTAGAATGGCAAGGGCAAGGCACAATGCAACTACCCCTGAAAGCCTTTCGGTCCAAGGTTCCTCTATTGCATCTACTGGCTGCCTATCCTTTACTGGTTCCAACACAATGTCCTAAGTCCGCTAGGAAGAGTTTTTTGATCTACACCAAGCTCCTTGGCAAAGTCTAGAATTTCCTCATAAGTGCAATTTATACAAGAAGAACGCCGGCCACTAGCAACATCCTCAACTTCTTTATGCAAGAAGTGAATAAGATATTGGGCTGTCTCTTTTTTTATCTCATCTATCTGAAAGCCCTCTTTCTGGCAAAATCTCTTCAGTCTATGCCAGTTTGCTATAGATCTGGCAATACCTCGATATATCTTTCTGTCCCTATTTGCAGGCTTTAGATCCCTTAAAAGTATCTTGCAATAACGTTCGAACACTGCCTGCTTCATTGGGGCCAGATCAACATCTTGAGGCTTAAGCCCTGGCCCCTCTGGATCTTCAAACAGATAATATAGCCCAGAATGGTAGGCTATTTCTGGAGTCTCACCAGAATGTTTGATCAAAAAGGCCTCTTCTTCAAGAATCTCTTGAAGTTCCTCTTTGGAAAACCTCTGTTCTACCACCATAGAGGTCTCTGCCAGGCCTCCTTCAAATCCTCAACAGACTCGTCAACTACAACTTTGCCAAGATATGTCATGGTGAGCCTTCCAGAATCGGATACCTCTCCTATAAGGGAAAAGACAGTATCCTTCATTGTCTCCTCAAAAGCATTCTTATTCTCAGGACGCACAGTGCATACCAAACGGCTCTGGCTTTCACTAAAGAGAAGATAATCCAATCTGTTTACTTCTTCGGCAGGAACATCGGAAAGATTAATGTCCATACCCAAACCGCCAGCAAAGGCCTTTTCAGCGAGACACACACCAAGACCGCCATCGGAACAATCATGACACGATGCAACCAACCCTTGAGCCATGGCTTCAGAAACTGCCTTGTAGCGGGCCTTGGCCTCATCTATACGGACCTTTGGAATCGTATTGCCAATAAAGCCCTTAGAGGCGAAATATTCTGATGCACCAAGCTCGCCATAAGTGGTGCCCAACACATAAACAAGATCGCCTGGCTGTTTAACATCCATAGTCAGTGCCTTTCTAACATCGTCTATCTTCCCAATGAGAGAAAATAGCAATGTGGGTGGTATGGAGATCTTGACACCTCCTATGGTGGCGTCATTTTTCATGCTGTCCTTACCTGATATGCAAGGAATCATGTATGAAGTACAAATTTCATACAACGCCTTATTTGCCCGCACTAGTTGAGCAAGTTTGTAGTGTCCATCAGGAGTCTTTTCAGATTGCACAGGATCACACCAGCAGAAATTATCAAGGCCAGACATCTGATCAAACTTGGCTCCAACACAAATGGCATTTCTAACAGCCTCATCAACTGCTGCACATACCATATG
>JAMOUE010000373.1 GCA_027068235.1 Deltaproteobacteria bacterium
GGATTGATTCTTGTCATAAACAAGATAGATAAGCTAGAGTTTGATAAGAAAAAAGATATTGAATCCCAGGTGTTACATAGTCTTAAGCCCATTTTGGAGGCCCACGGCCTTGATTCTTCAATCCCTGTATGCTCAATCTCCGCCAAGACAGGCGAGGGACTGTCTAACCTGACAGAGCAGATAACAGCCATCCTATTCAAGGGAAATAGGCTTGGAGAAGTAGATGTGGCTCCCAATATGAGGCAAAAGCAGGTGCTGCAACAAATAAAAGAGTGTGTAGAAAGGGCATTTGGCGCCTTGGAGATGGGCCTGTCTCCTGATGTTGTTGCCATTGATATGAGACAGGCCCTTGATCTTCTTGGTGAAATTACAGGTGAAACGGTTACAGAAGATATACTTGATCAGATCTTTTCAAGTTTTTGCCTTGGCAAGTAACATATTAAGTAGCCTTATATCACCATTGTTGAAGTCAATCGTTTAAGTGAGGTTATTTTGTTTCGGAAGTTGGCTTACCAGCTATCTGGCTCCTTGCCACTCTAATCACTACATTAGGGGCAACTTCCAGTGAAACAATGTTTTCAGATAAGGCTACGATCCTTCCTATGATGCCGCCAGAAGTGATAACCTCGTCTCCTTTTTTGAGGGATTCGAGAAAGGCCTGATGTTGTTTCTGCTTTTTTTGCTGTGGTCTTATAAGCAAGAAATAAAAGATCAAGAATATGATTATAAGTGGCAAAAAGGCCATTATCGGATTTCCTTGACCACCTTGTGCCCCACCAGGTGGAGGTCCCATTGCATAGACAATCTGTGAAAATGAAAACATTCTTTCTCTCCTTTTCTCTTGAATTTTGAGGCTAAATAAAGGCTGTCAACTTCTAGTAGCCCTTTTGGAATAAAATTCCTTTTTGAACTGTTCAAATCTATCCTGTCTGATGGCAGCTCGTATCTCCTTCATAAGATTGAGATAATAATGGAGATTGTGAATGGTGTTCAACCGATAAGACAAGAGTTCTCTGGACATAAACAGGTGTCTGAGGTATGCCCTCGAATAGTTTCTGCACGTATAACAGTCACAATCTTGGTCCACTGGGCTGTCATCAGAGGTAAAGCGAGAATTCTTTATAACAATATGGCCATGGGAAGTAAAGAGCATTCCATTCCTTGCATTTCTTGTTGGCATTACACAATCAAACATATCTATCCCTAAAGACACGCATTCAACTATGTCTTCTGGTGTGCCTACCCCCATAACATAGCACGGGTAATGCTTTGGAATTAATGGGCGGCAGCAGTCGATCATCTCGAAGAGGAGTTCTTTGGGCTCTCCAACGCTTAGGCCACCAAGGGCATAGCCGTCAAAATCCAAACTTAATAGTTCCTGCGTGTGATGAATGCGCAGTTCCTTGAACATACCACCCTGAACAATTCCAAAGAGTAGCAGTTGTCTATTTCTCCTAGCTTTTAGACACCTTTTTGCCCATCTTGTTGTGAGTTTTGTGGCTTTGTCTGTTTCTTCTCTTGAAGAAGGATATGGGATACATGTATCAAGTGCCATCATTATGTCTGATCCAAGGTCCTCTTGAACCTTTATAGCAAGTTCAGGTGTAAGTTTGTGAAGGGAGCCATCAATGTGAGATCTAAATATGGCCCCTTCCTCCTCTATTTTTCTAAAAGATGCAAGGCTATAGACCTGGAAACCACCGCTATCTGTAAGAATGGGTTTATGCCAGTTCATAAACCTGTGGAGGCCACCTAGAGTTTTTATAAGCTTGTGGCCTGGCCTGAGGTAAAGATGATAAGTGTTACCAAGTATAATCTGGGCACCGAGTCCTATCAGATCGCCAGGAGTCAGGGATTTCACAGTGGCTTGTGTGCCAACAGGCATGAAAACAGGTGTTTTTACGTATCCATGCCTTGTAGAAAGTGTGCCAGTACGTGCCCTTGTGGCCTTACATGCTTTATCAGGTTCAAAGATGGGTTTCATAAATATCCGTTTAGGCCACCTTATTTTGAGATGTAGTCTTTATGGAATCTAGGAGCCGTTGGTGTATTTGTTCAAATGGACCATTTGAAAGGATAACGTAAACATTCCCTGGTTTGAGATCTTTTTGTATTTCGCTTATTATTTGGGTTGCATCCTTGCAAAAGAGAGCCTCTTTTCCTCGTTCTACAAGGCGCCTGACAAGTTCTTTTGATGAGAATCTGTTATCTTCTGGCACCTTTTCAGGATGTGGTACATCTCTAACATATATCTTGTCTGCATGATCAAATGAGGAGACGTAATAGTCTTGGAATACTGCGCGCATACTAGTATTGGTTCTTGGTTCAAATACAGCAATAATACGCCTTTTTGCAAATCTTTCTTTTAAGGCCTTAAGCGTTTCTTTAACAGCCCGTGGATGGTGGGCAAAGTCGTCTATCACTATTATATCATTTATAATTCCCCGTATCTCTTGGCGTCTTTTTACCCCACGACACTTGGCGAGCCCTTCTATTACATCATTTGCGTTAAATCCCAAATTGCTGCAAAGGGCTAATACAGAAAGTGCATTCAAAGCATTGTGAATGCCAGGAAGATTAATTTTTACTTCAAAACTCTGGCTATGTGGTCCAATAGCTTCAAAGACCGTGACCGTTTCTCCAATATCAACGGTACCTAGACGCCACTCGGCATCTTTGTGCATTCCATAGGTAACAAGTTTGCAACTTGCATTTGATGCAGCCTTCATAACAGTGTCCCAGTCCATGCATGCAACAAGGACTCCATCCTTAGGGATAAGGCCAGCAAATTTTGAAAAAGATGAAATTATCTCATCTAGGCTTTGGAATATATCTGCATGATCAAACTCGATACTTGTCATTATTGCACCAAATGGTCTATAAAAAAGGAATTTAGATACTTTTTGGAAAAAACTTGTGTCATATTCATCGCCTTCTATTACAAACCATTCATCACGTCCAATTCCAAAGCCTCGTTCTTTATCTATGGGTACGCCTCCAATCATGAATCCAGGCCTTACGCCACATGCCTCTAGGGCAGAAAGGAGGAGCGTAGATGTGGTAGTTTTGCCGTGAGTTCCTGTAACAACAAGAGATTTTTTTTTGCTCAAAAAGAAGTGCCCCATAGCCTCTGGAAATGACATGTAAGGAATGTTGCTATTTAGTAGAAATTGAGCCTCTGGATTGTCTTTAGATATGACATTGCCGACAATAACAAGATCTGGCTGAAATCGTTTGATGTTTTCGGGTTTATAGCCTGTAAAGACATCTATTTTGAGCCGTTTTAGCACCCCGCTCATGGGCTCGTAACACCCAGCGTCTGAGCCAGCAATTTCAAATCCTTTTTCTTGCAATAAACCCGCTAAGGCAGCCATGCCTGTGCCACATATCCCCATCATATAGATTCGCTGTAACTGCTTTTTATCTAGCTTCATGGTTGGTCTCTCCCTTTGAAAAAATCAGTATAACCATAGCAAATGTGCTGTACAATTAGGAACGCAAAAAACACTTTTGGCTAATAAGATGAAGCTACATGGTATCTTAAGGAAGCTTTTATGGTACTAAAAATGGCGTTATCTTATTTGAATCTGTTATTACGAACCTATTTGACTCCATTCACCCAAGCAAGAATAGAAGTCTTGTAATTTCAGTGACAAATTGATAGTTTAGACCACCTATGAAAAAAGACAGATGGGCAGCAATAGACAGGGCCAGAAGGCTTCTTGGCCTTACAGAAAAGGCTACAAGAAACGAGATTAGAGAGGCTTACATGAGGGCGTGTAGGCTTAATCACCCTGATAAGCAGGGAAATGTTCAAGAGTCAGAAGAGAAAATGGCCCTTTTAAACAGTGCCTACAAGCTCCTTATGGAGTATGCAGATAACTATCGTATGAGTTTCTTGCCCAATGAGGATGGAATGGACGATGCTGATTGGTGGTTTTATCATTTTGGTCAAGATCCAATATGGGCAGGTGAAAAAGAGGATTGAGATATGGCTTTGGTTGTTCAAAAGTATGGCGGAACCTCTGTTGCCAACTGCAACAGAATTAAGAGGGTGGCAGACAGGGTTATAAAGAGAAAGAAGCAGGGAGACGATGTAGTGGTTGTTCTTTCGGCAATGGCTGGTCAGACCAACTACCTCATATCCCTGGCCCTTGAAATGCAGAATCAGCCGGACAAACGAGAGCTTGACGTACTTCTTGCAACAGGGGAACAAGTGACTATTTCTCTGTTTTCTATGGCGGTTAAAGCGCGTGGATTTGATGCCGAATCGTTTTTGGGTTATCAGATTCCAATTGAGACCGATGCAGCACATACTAAGGCACGTATCAAGAAAATCCCTACAGAAAAGTTAAAAAGGGCCTTGGAGCAGGGAAAGATTCCTGTGGTTGCAGGTTTTCAGGGTGTTGATGCTTTGGGAGATATTACCACCTTGGGACGAGGTGGTTCAGACACCACAGCTGTTGCCGTTGCAGTGGCACTTGATGCAGATGTTTGCGAGATATACACAGATGTTGATGGCGTCTATACCACAGACCCAAATATTTGCCCTGCAGCAAGAAAGATAGATCGGATTTCTTATGAAGAGATGTTAGAGATGGCAAGCCTTGGCGCAAAGGTTTTGGAGATAAGGTCTGTGGAATTTGCCATGCGTTACAATATGCCCTTGCATGTCAGGTCAAGTTTTAGCGAAAATCCTGGTACAATGGTGGTCAAGGAGGATGAATCAATGGAAGATGTATTGGTATCAGCAGTCACATATAGCCGCGATGAAGCAAGGATTACTGTAAAAAAGGTGCCAGACAAGCCAGGGATTGCGGCTAGTATATTCAACCCCATATCAGAGGCAAATATAGTTGTGGATATGATCATCCAGAATACCAGGGAAGGAAATATGACAGATATGACCTTCACTGTGCCAAAGGGCGACTATGAGCAGGCCTTAGAAATAGTAAAAGGTACGGCAGATGAGATAGGGGCAGAAAGTGTTGCGGGAGATAAAGGCATTTCAAAGGTTTCTATAGTTGGAGTAGGAATGAGAAACCATGCTGGAGTGGCGAGCAAGATGTTTGATATACTTGCCAAGCATGGAGTCAACATTCTAATGATCAGTACTTCTGAGATAAAGGTCTCCTGTATAATCGATGAAAAATTTACAGAGCTGGCAGTTAGGGCCTTACATGAAGGCTTTGGGCTCGATAAAGAAAATAGTTGACCTTTTTTAAAACAGAAGAGGTATTTTTATGGCCAAAAAGGTTGAGATTTATGATACTACCTTGAGAGATGGAACCCAGGCAGAGAACTTTAACCTTTCTGTTGAAGACAAGATAAGAATCGCCCAAAGACTTGACGAGCTGGGCATTGATTATATTGAAGGGGGATGGCCAGGTTCAAATCCCAAAGACCAACAATTTTTTTCTGAAATTAAACAATACAACTTAAAACACAGCAGGATTGCCGCCTTTGGTTCTACACATCCGGCAAAAAATAAGGCAGAAGATGACCCAAACCTAAGGGCGCTTGTGGCCTCTGGTGCTCCTGTTGTCACTATATTTGGTAAAAGCTGGGATATTCATGTTAAAGATGCCTTGAGGATAAGCCTTGAAAGAAATCTTGAGATAATCCAAAGCTCATTAGAATATTTGCGACAAAGGGTAGAAACTCTCTTTTACGATGCCGAGCACTTTTTTGATGGATTTAAGGCAGACAAGGATTATGCACTTGCAACCTTGAAAAGGGCCATGGATTCTGGTGCAGAGTGTTTGGTGCTTTGTGACACAAATGGAGGCACTTTGCCAAATGAAATAGTAGAGATAGTAAATGCGGTGCAGGCAGCTTTAGGTCAAGATATTTCTTTGGGGATACATTGTCACAACGATTCGGAGATGGCAGTAGCAAACTCGGTTATGGCTGTTCAGGCTGGAGTAAAACAGGTCCAGGGGACCATGAACGGCTTTGGCGAGAGATGTGGAAATGCAAATTTGTGCTCTATAATTCCCGCCTTGACCATAAAACTTGGTTATGAGTGCGAAGCGGGAAAGAACCTGGACAAGCTTACGTCCATAGCAAGGTTTGTGTATGAGATAGCAAATCTTGCTCCAAACAAATATCAGCCTTATGTGGGGGCCAGTGCCTTTGCCCATAAGGGAGGAATTCATG
>JAMOUE010000374.1 GCA_027068235.1 Deltaproteobacteria bacterium
AGAAGATCCAAGAGCAGGGCAAATCAGACGTCATGATGTTATGAAGTCATTATGAAGTCAGGGCTACAAAAGGCAGTAAAAAGGGCGGCCAAGAAAGCAGGGCTTGAAAAAAGGATTACCTGTCATACACTAATCTGAACTAATCCTTCTGATTTTCTAAATAATCTAACATGATACAATATAACAATACTTTATTTGCATAAAAACGGCCTGAATGTTATGGTTATAGATTTATCAGGTCGATCTTATTCAACTTATTAAAATTTATGTATTTTTAACGGCAAAAAGAAAATTTTGGGCCGGCTATGATCTCAATTATTTTGAGATTATGGTAATATTTATTAATAACAGCAGAAGCGAAAAAGAAATGATTTAACTAATATGAATACTCTAAGCTCGGGAGACAACGCAATGGACATTTCTTTGATTCTTGTACCTACGGACTTTTCAGATTGTGCCATGAACTCCTTAAACTATGCCAGGCAACTGGCTCAAAAATTTGATGCAAAATTAGTATTACTAAACGTCATTGATAGTAGAGAGGCCAAACACTTTGCATCATATTCCAAAGAACCCCTTGAAAAGGTTCTGGATAGGCTTATCAACCAAGGCAAACAAAATTTCAGAAGGTTACTGACTAACTGGGAAGGCAAAGACATTGTACAAGAGAGCCTTGTATCAGTTGGCATGCCCTTTCAAGAAATAGCCATGAAGGCAAGAGACTTTCAGGTGGATCTTATTCTAATGGGTGGATATGGCAGTAGAGGCAAGGGGGGGACCATAGAAGAAATCTTTTTTGGCAGTACAGTTGAAAAGGTGGTTCGCCTGTTGCCATGTCCTGTACTTTGCGTTCCAATCGGATGGCCTGAAGAGCGGTAAGAAGAACCCATGAAGGGGCTGGCCACAGACATTGGTGGAACAAACGCACGATTGGCAATTGTTCAGGACCTTGAGATTGAAATCATCAAGATCTATCCCACAAAAAAATTCAAATCCGCCTTGGAGCTCTTTTCAAAGTTTCAGGAAGACATAGGCGATAGGCTCCCTTCTAGGTGGGCTGTAGCTGCTGCAGGTGTCACCACAAGTGAAATGATCCGGGGTACTAACATTGGCTGGGATATTGTAAAAGAGGAATTAAAGGACTTTTTTCAACTGGAAACATGCATTCTCTTGAATGATTTTGAGGCGGCAGCTTATGGCCTTGCCACTTTGAATGAAAAAAAACTTGTCAGAATTGGTGGCAATCTCTCAAATGACAAAGGTACGCGGGCCCTTCTTGGTGCTGGGACCGGCCTTGGAGAGGCCATTTGCATCTACTGTGGGGATGAAGGTTGGAAGGTCATAAGAAGTGAAGGTGGCCACTGTTCATTTGCCCCAACTGATGAAACAGAGATAGGGTTGCTCCAGTTTTTAAAACAAAAATATGGCCACGTAAGCTACGAAAGAATTCTTTCAGGTACAGGCCTTATTGAACTATATGAATTTTTTGCCCAAAAGACATACGACACACATCAAAATCATTACAGAAGACCTATTAAAAGTCCTGCCCA
>JAMOUE010000375.1 GCA_027068235.1 Deltaproteobacteria bacterium
GTTAGCTCCTTTAGCGGCAGCCCTTCTGAAGGCTTTGCTCCTTTAAGCGTAAGCTTTATATGTGAGGGCACAGATAGTGACGGAAGCATAGAGAGTTATGAGTTTGATTTTGGAGACGGTAGCGATGTACTAACTTCTGATAGTGGAAGCGTGAACCACACTTATTCAAGTGCAGGAGAATATGAGGCCCGTTGCAAGGTTTATGATGACAAGGGCGCTGTTGCTGTTTCAGAGCCTGTAACAATCGTAGTTAGTGAGCTTGAGCCAAGCTGGTATGATATCACTGAGGATGTTAATGTTGAGCGTTCACCACGTACGCTATATGACAGAATCAACCAATGCTTCTTTGTGTATCTAACCCTGACAAATACTTCAGGCTCTGATATCATCGGCCCGGTCCGTATGGTGCTAAATTCAAGCACTATACCTTTAAGCGATGCTTCGACTCCGGGGCTTGATCCTGATGGCTATACAGAAGACGGGAAGCCTTATTTCATAGTTGTCCCAGATGGTGAAAACTGGGTAAATGGTGAAAGCCTCGACCAAATACGGCTTGACTTTGAACGGATAAGAAAGCGGCTCGAATTTGAGCTTAGGTTTGAGCAGTATAGGTAAGCGTTTTAGACAGGATCAAGATCAAGAACGCAATATGCCAGGGGGCTTTTAAAGCCCCCTTTTATATTTTTTGAAGGCGCAAAAGACGATGGCAAATTGCATTGATTTATTGCTGTCATTGTGATGAGGCCCTTTGAGGGGCTGATAAAGCAACATTATGCTGTTCTACTAAAGTAGCCCATGCAAGAACATTTCTGTCTCCTGCCCAAAAGCCCCCTCGTCATTGCGAGGAGGCGCGGATGCGCCGACGAAGCAATCTCAAACGGCCTTGCTTCTTTATTTATTTATTCCCCACTTCCTTCCTTCCTTCCTTTCTTCCTTCCTTCCTCCTACAAACAACAGCATTTTTATACACTTATACGCTGCGAAGCCGAAGGGGATTGCTTCGGTCGCTTTCTGCTCCCTCGCAATGACAGGTGTTATGCATCTGTGATTGCAGATGGTGTGTGATGCGTGATGCATGGTGCGCGGTGCGTTGAAGATTGCCTTGTTCCCTACTTACTTTAATAAAGCTAAATGGGAAAAGGTAGTTCTCGCTGTGACCAGGTGGGGTACAATGTTTTATGAAATTGGTGTGGCCTTTAGTGGCCTTACAATAAGAAAAGAAGGGATTCTATCAATAAAGAAAGATGTAGTAAGGTTATAAGAGATTAAATTGTTTTAATATTTCAGCAAACTCGCTATTTTTTCTTGCAAATGCCCTAAGAGCCATTATGAAGTCTTGAAGTTTTCCTTCCTTTTCAATGCGTTCAATGGCCTCATTGGTAGCCTGGCGTATAATGGTTCTCCTGTCCCAATATGCAAAACCAATGACAACAGCAGTCAATGAGGTAAATATCCCGGCAAGTATCCACAGGAATGTAAACATCTCCTCAAATCTCTTGTTCATCTGTTCAAATCTTTTATCCACCTGTTCGAATCTCTTGTCCACCTGCTCAAACCTTTTATCCATTTCTCTTTGGAGTATTTCAAACCTTTTATCCACTTGCTCGAAGCGTTTATCCATTTCTCTTTGAAGTATTTCAAACCTTTTATCCATTTCTCTTTGCAATATTTCAAGTTTTTTGTCCACATAATAGATGATAAACTGGGTGTCTTTAGATAGACCCGTTGGCAGAGGAGGCATTTTTTCATTGTTATCAGACGCAAAGAGGTATGACGGAGTGAAAATGAAGAAGGCGAGTAGTAATATGTTGAATATAGTAGTAAGAAATAACCTAATGTTTTTAGTTGATTTCATAGATTGTCCACCTTCCAGATCACGGCTTAAGATCTGATGTAACCATCTATTCCGACTATATGGTTGGCCATGTGGTATGTCAAGAAAATGGATGGGGGATGTTGGCCATCAAGATTTTTTGATATGGTTTTAAATTTGAGCCTGTGCCCTTAATTTTTGTTGTTTTCCACTCTCAATTGAAATAAATTGTCTTGTTATTAATTTGACAAAGTCCATTTAAGAATATAGGAATGTAGGGAGCCAATGCTTTGGCAACTAATATGTTGCCTTTTTGTCTTTTTTGTTTCTGTCTTTCAGGGGATTAAAATGGATAAAGAAATAGTTGATCTGTCATCTGTCAGGGCCAAGGTCAAGAAACAGATTGAAAAGGCTGTTCCTGATGCGAGAATAGATTACTGTCTTACGTGTGGACTTTGTGTTAGTGGTTGTCCGGCATCTGGAATAGAGGGGCTGGACCCTCGAAAGTTTCTAAGGCTTTTTGTTCTTGGCCAAGATCAGGAAATTCTTGATACCAACTGGATATATTCGTGCACCATGTGTCAGCGGTGCAGGTATGCCTGTCCAATGGGCATAGATGTTGGCAGAATAGTCTATGAGATCAGGGGCATGAGACCAAAAGAAAAACGCCCCAAAAATCTCCAAAGATCGTGTGATCTGCAAAAGCAAAGTAACAGTACAGGCATACCAAATGAGGATTTTGTCTGGGTAGTGAATGATGTGCTTGAAGAGGTGCGAGAGAACGAGCCGCAGTGGAGAGATCTTCAGGCACCCATAGACAAAAAGGGCGCCCTCTACTACCTGAACCAGAATGCAAAGGAGCCTACTGTTGAGCCTGAAGAGATGGTGCCTCTCTGGAAGATTCTTCATGTTGCAGGAATCGACTGGACATACTCTTCCAAGTGGTGGGATGGTGCAAATTACTGCCTTTTTACTGGAGATCCGCAAGACTGGGAGTACACTGTTAGAAAGCAGGCAGAGGTGGTGGATGAGCTGGGCTGCCGTTACTACATAAACACCGAGTGAGGCCATATGTTCTATGCAACCCTGGAAGGGTTGCGCCGCTTCAACATCCCGCACAAGTTTGAATTCATAAGTGTCATTTCCCTTTATGCCCAGCTTATAAGAGAAGGCAGGCTCAAGGTAGATCCGTCTTGGAATAAAGAAGGGCTAAAGTTCACCTGTCAGGACCCGTGTAAATTGGTAAGGCAAGGTCTTGGAGATGGTGTGGCCGAGGACCTTCGTTTTGTCATAAAGGCAGTGGCAGGAGAAGAAAATTTTGTGGATACCTGGCCTAGGTTTTCAAACAACTACTGTTGTGGCGGCGGCGGCGGAGCGCTACAAGCGGGTTTTGTAGAAAACAGACGTAAATATGGAAAGGTCAAGTTTGATCAACTGGCAGCAACCGGGGCAGATGTTGTTATAACACCTTGTCATAACTGTCATACCCAGATACTGGACGTATGTGAGTATTATGGTGGAAATTGGAAGACCACTCATTTGTGGAATTGGCTGGAAAAGGCCTTGGTTTTAGATAATAAGGGCAAGGTTGGGAAGGAAGAGGAATCATGAGTGTATCCAAACCCAAAGGTTCAGTTCTGGTGGTTGGTGGGGGAATTGCCGGTGTCCAGGCAGCCCTTGACCTGGCAGATAGCGGCTTTTTCGTGCATCTTGTTGAAAAAAGTAGTGCCATTGGGGGCAGCATGTCCCAGCTCGACAAGACTTTCCCTACAAACGATTGTTCTGCCTGCATACTTTCGCCTAAGCTCGTGGAGGCGGGGCGCCACCTAAATATCAATCTTCTTACCCTCAGCGAGGTCCTTGATATAGAGGGTGAACCTGGAGACTTCAGGGTAAGGATCAGGAAGAATCCAAGGTTTGTTGATCCTGAAAAGTGCATCGCATGTGGTAGTTGTGCCCAAAAGTGCCCCAAAAAGGTGCCAAACGAGTTCGATCTTGGCCTTGGGACAAGAAAGGCCATATATTTGCGTTATCCCCAGGCCGTTCCTCTGAAATATGCCATAGATCCAACTGCCTGCATATATCTGAAAAAACCTGGCCGATGCGGATTTTGTGAGAAGGTATGCCCTACAGGGGCCATAAATTTCAACGATAAGCCCCAAGAGTTCGACCTTGAGGTGGGTTCTGTGATACTTTCCCTTGGGTTCAAGCCCTTTGACCCCTCTGAGTTGGATTTTACCGGTTATTCCCACTTCAAGAATGTTGTCACCTCTATGGAGTTTGAAAGGCTCCTTAGTCCGTCAGGGCCTTGTATGGGCCATATGGAAAGGCCCTCTGACAGAAGGGAGCCAAAGCGTATTGCGTGGCTCCAGTGTATTGGTTCCAGGGATATAAATCGTGCCTGCCACGGTTATTGTTCCTCGGTCTGTTGTATGTATGCCATCAAACAGGCCGTGATTGCCAAAGAGCATTCAGACTCTGGTGAGCTTTCTGCCTCCATATTCTTTATGGATATGAGGACGCATGGAAAAGGATTTGAGGCCTACTATGAAAGGGCAAGGGCCGAGGGCGTGAATTTTCATAGGGCAAGGGTGCATACAATCTTGCCCTCAGAGAATGACAACCTGATCTTGCGTTTCAGTGGAGATGATGGGCAGCTTAGAGAAGAGGAGTTTGATCTTGTGGTCTTGTCGGTTGGCCTGGAGACAGATCCAGATGTTATAAGGCTTTGTCATCATCTTGGAATAGAGCTTGATCATGACAACTTTATCTCCACGTCTCCCTTCACGCCCGTTTCTACCAGTAGGCCTGGTATGTTTGTTTGTGGAGCAGTGAGCGAGCCAAAGGACATTCCTCAATCTGTAATGGAGGCAAGCGCCGCAGCATGTGGAGCCCAGGGCCTTTTGCATCAGGCAAGGTGGAAGGAGACGAGAAAGAAGGAATTTCCACCAGAGAGAAACGTATATGCAGAACCTCCAAGGATAGGTGTTTTTGTCTGTTCGTGCGGTATCAACATAGCAAGCGTTGTAGATGTAAAGGCCGTTACAGAGTACGCCAAAACACTTCCAGGCGTGGTGTTTGCTCAAAACAATCTGTTTAGTTGCTCCCAAGATACCATCAATCAGATGGCTGAGATAGTGAAACGGGAGAGGCTTAACAGGGTAGTTGTGGCCTCATGCACTCCAAGGACCCATGAGCCCCTCTTTCAGGAGACCTTGAGAGAGGCTGGGATAAACAAATATCTCTTTGAAATGGCAAACATCAGGGATCAGGACTCTTGGGTTCATCAGAAATGGCCTGACAAGGCCACAGAAAAGGCAAAAGACCTTGTTAGAATGGCAGTTGCCAAGGTAAGGGGTGATGAGCCGCTTCCATATAATCATCTTCCTGTTACCAAAAAGGCCCTTGTGATAGGGGGCGGAGTGGCAGGAATGGTTGCAGCACTATCCTTGGCAGAGCAGGGTTTTCCTGTATGTCTGGTGGAAAGAAAAGGGCAGCTTGGCGGTCATGGCAGAAAGTTTTATCGGACGTGGCAGGGTAGGCCCATGCAGGAATATCTAGAGGAACTCATAGAACGTGTGGAAGGCCACTCTGCAATAGATCTTCAGCTATCAACCACCATCGAGCATGTGGAAGGCTCGGTGGGAAGTTTCCATACGAAGCTTTCAAATGGCGTGAGTGTTGAGCATGGCGTTGCCATAGTTGCAGTTGGAGCAGAGTCATACAAGCCTACTTCTGGCCCTTGGAATTATCTTTATGGCAAAGATTCCAGGGTTCATACCCTCATGGAGCTGGATAAAAGGTTTATCCAGGGTGATCTTGGTTTTTCAGAGATCAAACAGGCGGTGTTTATCCACTGTGTTGGTTCACGAGTGCCAGAAAGGCCCTACTGTAGCAGGGTCTGTTGTACTCATGCCATTGATCAGGCCCTTAAGCTCAAAGAGCTTAATCCAGAGATGGATATATTTATGCTTTATAGGGACATCAGAACCTATGGGCGCAGAGAGTATATCTATCAGGAGGCAAGGGAAAAGGGGATAGTCTTCATCCGATACGACTTGGACAACTTGCCAGAGGTTTGCCAAGATGGAAACAAGTTAACCGTGCAGGTCCTTGAGCCCATCCTGCAAAAGAAAGTTATGATCCATCCTGATCTACTTGTTCTTGCAACTGCAGTCAGGCCAAGGGATGATGTGGGCCAGCTTTCAAAGCTCTTTAAGTGTGCAATGACAGAGGATGGATTCCTTCTTGAGGCGCACATGAAGTTGAGGCCAGTGGATTTTGCCACAGATGGCGTTTATC
>JAMOUE010000376.1 GCA_027068235.1 Deltaproteobacteria bacterium
CTAGTGCTGGTTGATGAGGGGCATCGCGGCTCAAGCGGAGAAGATTGGCTTTCAAAAAGGAATAAATTGTGTGAAGAGGGTTTTTCCTTTGAATATTCAGCTACTTTTGGTCAGGCAATAAGGGCAGCCAAAAATAAACCATCTAAGAGATATAAATTAGTTCAAGAGTATGCCAAGTGCATATTTTTTGATTACTCCTATAAACGCTTTTATCAGGATGGATATGGTAAGGACTATTTGATATTGAACCTAAGTGAAGAAAGGCTTGAAGACTTAAAGCAGCTCTATCTTACAGCCTGCCTTCTGGCATTTTTTCAGCAGAAGCTCCTCTTTAAGGACAAAAAGAAAGAGCTTACGCCCTATTTGATTCATGATCCCCTTTGGATTTTTGTTGGCGGGACTGTTACTGCAAGAAATGAGGCAAATGCCAAGACTCTATCTGACATTGAAGCAATCCTACATTTTCTGGCAAAGTTCATTGCAAATGAAGGGAACGAGTCGGTTGAAAATCTATCCTTGCTCCTTTCAAACAGGGATGATTTAAGGGATGAAAATAATCAAAGAATTTTTGAAAAGGCCTTTCCCTATGTGCGAAATAAATATGAGCCAGATGCTGCACACCTGCTCTTTCAAGATATTTTAAAAGGGGTTTTTCAGGCACAGGGTGGGGCAAATCTTCATTTTGTTCATTTGAAGGGACAGGCTGGCGAAATAGGCCTTAGGATTGGAGACAATGATTTTTTTGGCCTAATAAATGTGGGAGATGCGGCCAAGCTCAAAAAGAAGTGTCAAGAATTAAAGGTCCCAAACCTTGTGGTCACGGATCAGACATTTTCCTCTTCTCTTTTTCAGACTATCAACCATTCTGATTCCAAAATAAACATCCTTATTGGTGCAAAAAAGTTTACCGAGGGCTGGAGCTCATGGCGTGTAAGCACTATGGGGCTTATGAATGTGGGTAGAGCTGAAGGCTCAGAGATAATCCAGCTCTTTGGAAGGGGTGTAAGGCTTAAGGGGCTTAACTTTTCCCTTAAAAGAAGCTCGTTCATTCCGGGATACACGCACCCTGAATATATAAATCTCCTTGAGACCCTTAATGTCTTTGGTATCCGGTCAGATTACATGAAAGAATTCGAAGAATATCTTGAAGCAGAAGGTGTGAAGGATAAGGAGACGGAAGTCGTTACTTTGCCAGTGATAAAAGATATTCCAGAGAAAAAGCTAAAGATTTTGAGGCTAAAAAAGGAGTTAAAGCCTTTTAAAAAGGCATGCAGGCCACGGCTTGAGCTGCCGGAAAAGGAGTGGAAGGTAAAGGTAGTCTTGAATTGGTATCCAAAGATAGAGACCCTTTCATCTTTTGAAGGAGCGGCTAGTGTTGAGGACCAATTGCATACAACTTTTTTCAAGGAGTGGCACCTAGATTTTCTCGACTGGGATCAGATCTTTTTTGAGCTTTACCGCATAAAGAAGGAAAAGGCGTTCTACAACCTTCAGCTTTCTAAAGAGGCGCTAAAAGAGCTGCTCAAAGATCAAAGCT
>JAMOUE010000377.1 GCA_027068235.1 Deltaproteobacteria bacterium
GGATCACCTGTTCTTCCTATGACTGAAGAGGCCATGGCCTTTCATATGATGGATGACCTAGATGCCAAACTCAACTTCCTTGCCTGCCTAAAAAATACCCAAGGTGATAGAGATAAATGGGGATGGAGCGACTATCAGAAGCTCTTTGAACGTTACTTTTTTCTCCCTCCCCTTTCAGAACAAGAGCTGGAAAGCTCTCAAACAGAGCCTCATAGTGGCCACAAGGATAAAAAATCCTGCCAACAACACTCGCTCTGGGGCGCTGATGACTCCTAGCGCCACAGCCACTGTTTTTGCAAAGAGGATAAAGAGGATAAAAATACTGATGACAAATTGATTGCCACCATTTTTTAGGGTAATTACCATTGACAATAAAAAAGATAAATAATATCTTACTAATCAAATATAGGTGAAGGAGGAAGCAAAATGAGCAACATGCAAAGAATGGAATGCCCTTGTGGTTACATTTATGACCCTGCAGAAGGCGATATAGAGCACGGCATAGAGCCTGGTACACCGTTTGACGAACTTCCAGATGACTGGGTTTGTCCAAAATGTGGTGCTGAAAAGGAGAATTTTTATCCAGCTGACTAAGCACTACTTCTATACTTCTATTTAAGAAGGCCAGGCGCCAAATGATGGCAGGGTAAAGTTTGTTTTACCCTGCCTTTTGTGTTGATATAATAAAACCTATGCCAAGACTAAAAGGATTATACGCCATTACTGATGAAAGACTCACTCCCAATGACTCTATATGCGCACAGGTGAAAGAATGTCTTTTGGGAGGAGCCTCCATTATCCAGTTACGAAATAAGACCGCACCAGATAGCGAGCTTTTTGATATTGCACTCGAACTAAAAAGGCTTTGCAGGGAGTATGGGGCATTTTTTATAATCAATGACAGGGTGCGCCTGGCCCGTGAAGTAGGCGCAGATGGTGTGCACATTGGCAAGGATGATACCGATTATAAAAAGGCCCGTGAGATATTGGGTCAAAAGGCCATTATTGGTGTGTCCTGTTACAATGAAATTGAAAGGGCTTTAGAGGCTTTTAAACTTGGGGCTGACTATGTGGCTTTTGGTTCTTTTTTCCCATCTCCCACCAAGCCAGAGGCGGTAAAGGCCCCAATGGATCTTCTTAAGAAGGCCAAGAAGGAACTTGATATTCCAATATGTGTTATAGGTGGTATAACTGCTTCAAATGTCAAAAAGCTGATTGCTTACGGGGCGGATATGGCTGCTGTCATAACAGACCTTTGGACAGCGCCAGACATTAAGGCCAAGGCTCAAGAGTTTTGCAAGTGTTTTGATGCGCCTTAATTAGATGTTATTACAAGCACTTTTGAACCAAAAGAAGGAGGAATCAGACAAACATGAAAGAAAAGGTTAAAGATGCCTTAGAAAAGGTCAGGCCCATGCTACAGGCCGATGGCGGAGACGTAGAGCTTGTGGACGTAGATGAAGAGACTGGAATAGTAAATGTTCGTTTGACAGGGGCCTGCAAGGGCTGTCCAATGAGCCAAATGACCTTAAAGGC
>JAMOUE010000378.1 GCA_027068235.1 Deltaproteobacteria bacterium
AATACCGTCCTTACTGGTGGAGCACAGGCAATCCTAGCTTTCTTATTGATATGCTAAAGGAGCAGCCAAGATATCTGCCTGATCTTGAAAACTGCATTGTGGATGACATAATTTTAGACAGCTTTGATGTGGATCATATTGATATTGCCGCCCTTCTATGGCAGACAGGCTATCTGACTTTTGCTGAAAAGCAGGAACGAAGAGGAAAGATATTATACCGATTAAAGGTTCCAAATAAGGAAATTCAGTTATGTCTGAATGAACTTTTCATCGATTTTTTTACAGACCAGCGAAACGAAAAATCCATATGGCAGGATAATTTATATGACAGTCTCAAAAATGGAGACATGGAGCTGTTTCATAAAACTTTGCACAGCCTTTTTGCCAGTATTCCTTATCAGAACTACGCAAACGACATAATCCAGCGCTATGAGGGTTATTATGCCTCGGTCGTCTATGCATATCTTGCATCCCTTGGATTTCAGATTGTTCCTGAAGATACAACCAATAAGGGAAGGGTTGATCTAACTATTATTTTGCCTGATAAAGTCTATGTCATTGAGTTTAAGGTAGATGAGGAAGGAAAGGCATTAGAACAGATCAAGGCAAAAGGGTATCATGAAAAGTATATGGATGGAAAGAGACAGATTTTTCTGGTGGGAATAAACTTTGATTCGAAAGAGCGGAATATTACAAGCTTTGAGTGGGAAAAGGTTTCATAAGTTGTCAAACGCATGAAAAGGCTTCCAATAGGCATACAGACATTTGCAAAATTGAGAGATCCTTCAGAAAATTTTGTCTATGTGGATAAAACTAGAGAGATCTTTGAGCTGGTAACCAACGGACAGTATTTTTTCCTGAGCCGTCCCCGGAGGTTTGGTAAAAGCGTTTTAGTATCCACTCTTTATGAGCTTTTTCGAGGGAACAAAGAGCTTTTCAAAGGGCTCTATATAGAAAACAGGTGGGATTGGAGCAAGAAGTATCCTGTTATCCGTATAAGCTTTGGTAGTGGAGATTTCGGCTCGGCGGAAAAGTTTGATAGAGTTATTCTTGAGAGTTTGAAGCGTAATCAAAGACGGCTTGATATTGTATGTGAAGATCCTTTTAATGAGCCTAATTCATGTTTTGGAGAGTTAATAGAATTTGCCCATGAGAAATATGGCCAGAAAGTAGTCATTCTTATTGATGAGTATGACAAACCAATCCTTGATTTTATAACAGACAAAGATAGGGCAAGGGCAAACAGGGAGAAGCTCAAGAGTTTTTATAGCATCATAAAGGACCTTGATGAATTCATACGTTTTGTTCTGATAACCGGCGTCTCCAAGTTTTCCAAGATGAACCTCTTTAGCGGCTTGAACAATCTTAACGACATTACCATTGATTCAAATTATGGGACAATTTGCGGATATACCCATGGGGAGGTGCAAGAGGCCTTTTCAGAGTTTCTTGTTGATGTAGATCTCAACAAACTCAAAGAATGGTACAACGGCTACAACTATTTCAGCGAGCCTGTCTATAATCCATTTGA
>JAMOUE010000379.1 GCA_027068235.1 Deltaproteobacteria bacterium
CTTAACAAGGAAGGAGGAGTTTTAAATTCGACTAAAATGTCTATATCACTAGTTTGTCCGGCTTCACCTCTAGCATAAGAACCAAAAATACCTATACTTTGGACTTTATATTTCTTTTTGAGAAATTCTTTCTGTTGTTCCAGGATCTTTCTGATCTCGTTTAAGGTTTTCATCGGAAAATAGGAGGGCATCATGGGGAGGATTTGATGGTGGGCCGCCCAGGACTCGAACCTGGAACCTATGGATTAAGAGTACTACGAATCTTTAGATTTTTTAGGACCTTTGGAACCTTCTGCCTGAGATTTGCCTGAAAAATCGACCTCTTTAAATACCTCTTCAAGGGCCTCTCTTACGGCATCTGGTCTCACATGGGCGTAAATCTGAGTCACTTGAATCGAAGAGTGCCCCAGGAGTTCTTGGATGAATCGAAGAGAAACACCGTGCATAGCGAGCCAACTCGCCGTCGTGTGGCGAAGATCGTGAAATCTGTAGTCGAGCCCCAAGGCCCGCATGGTCTTCTGCCACTTATGTGTAATAGTGTCCGGATGCCAATTAGGAAAAACTTTTCCGATTCGCCACTTGCAGGTTTCTTTCAAGAATGCTTCGAGGCGCGAAGTCATGGGAATCAGCCTTTCTTTATCCCCCTTTCCGCGTATCCGGATCAACTTTCTTTCAAAATCAAGGTCTTTGACCTGTAAGGTCGCAATTTCTTTGCGTCGGCACCCTGTTTCAATTGCAAAAAGCACCACACTGTAAAATGACGAATCTTTATTCCTGAGATATTTCAAAACTTCTTCAACCTCTTCCTTGGAGAGAAATTTAGGTGGTCTATGGGGAACCTTAAGGGGCTTGACCTTTGAAAAAGGGTTTTTCTTCAGGTAGCCCCATTCCAGAGCCTTGTTGAAGGCGGCTTTTAGGTGCCTGTAATCGACATTTATTCCCGAGGGCTTTCTGCCCTGAGATAGAAGAAACCCGAGATAAAAGTCTACGTCTTTGAAAGTGATGGCCTTCAAAGGCTTGTCCCCTACGACTTCGAGAAACCGGTTCAGGGACCATTTGTCCCGTTTGTAGGAAGCTAAGGATTTTCTTGGTTCACTCCACTTGAGATATTCGTCTATGAACTCCTTGAGAGAGATTTTGTTCTGTTTTTCGAGAATGATTAGGCGGCCTTTGAGGGCTTCCTTTTGGATTTCGCGGAAGAGTTGGCGGGCAAGGCGTTCGTCTTTTGTTCGGAGACTTTTCTCCTTGCCCCGTTCAAACCTGATATACCAGTAGCCGTTCTTTCGCCGAAAAAGCTTCATTTTTATGACCATAGACCACCCCTTTTTAGGCGGTCAAGATGCTTATGGAGGAGCGCTTTGTCTCTCAGCATGTATTCATCTATGCTCTGGCGATCAAAGACTAGTTTCCCGCCGCCAATGTTCCTGGCGTAAATCTCACCGGAGCGAGCTAATTCCCTGAGCTTCCAGGCGGAAAGTCCGGAGTATTTAACTGCGGCCTTTGTGGGTAACCACCGGGGCCA